>NZ_CP058215.1:1202201-1502751 GCF_013388255.1 Methanolobus zinderi | reverse complement strand
ACGTTGAAATATTGTCCTATGACAAATTGATAAGTAGTGCTAACAAGAAACACCGTGCCTTTTTTGACAAATTAGGTCTCTAATTACAGAGTACAGATAATTTAGTGTAAAAATACTACTAATCCTAAATTTCTTGTTTAATTAATTCCCATAAAGTTTCTAGATTAATTAATACTTCATCGCAAAACTGAGTAACTTCTTTTGGTTCTTCATGCATTAGAGGGACAAACATTTTCACATGACTTTCATCATTAAATTGTTCTTGACCTTCAATTTGTGCTTTAAAAACCAAATTTGCCTGGAAAAAAGTTTGTATCGGTTTATGCTGAATTATGTTTCTCATTACTCGTATTTCATCAATCCACTCCGAATTTTGAAAAATTAATTCATGAATCTTCGAATCTTTAAAATCAGGTAATTTTTTTCTACCTTTTTTACTCATATACTCACCAAAAGAAAAAGAACGCTCAGAAGTATAACCATCAACAATTCTGCATTTTAAATCAACCATACCATTAATTGAAGCCATTACAGAACTGATAAAAGAGTAGAATTCATACAACTCCGTAGCAAAACCTTTTTGGTATGAGAATTCGACAGGAATTCTAACTTCAACCCTGCCTTTTCCAGTTACATTCCGAAGCCCTTTTTCATCAACTACAGGTTTGTTTGAATCTGATAATTTCTGTTTGAGATTATTATAGTGATATTTTGAACTATCTATGAAAAACTCAATTGTATCTATTCTTTCTTTATTGTCCATGTTATCACTGTAGAAAGTATAATCTTGCTAGTTTTTGTCCATAGAATTATCATGTTTGTGTTAAAAGCTCATGAACCATAACTTCCATCAACTTCTCACCATCTTCCTGAGCCTGCCTTATGCCAGCTTCAAGCCTGTCACAAAGTTCCATCAGCTGATCGACCTTGGCTACAATACGTTTCTGTTCTTCGAGGGGTGGAAGAGGGAAAATCATGTTTCGGACAATCTTAGCATTTATATTTGGTGCCTTTCTCAAACCTGCTGCAAATTTCATCCAATCTGAACGGATTGATTTGAGATAATAGTGCAAGAAACTTGAGTCTACAAAACTGCTTGGGACTATTGCGCATACTGATTGATTTATTGTAGATTTTATTCCAAGAATTCCAGATTTCCCTATAGTTCCTGCACCACCGTACATAGCTACACAAACAGTACCTTTTGGATAATATTTGAGGTTGCAGTCATCAACTGCTTGTAAAGTAATTTTTTCTTCACAAGATAAAACTAAGCTGTTATTCAAATCTGTAGTTTTTACCCAGTTTTCCGTCCCATCTTCATAATAATGGTGTTTTGTTCGGCTAGGGGTAGTTCCACTTGAAATTAAGAACAAATTGCCTATTCGTGAAAAAAGCCATCCTTCTGGTATTTCAAACGGGTATTCATTTGCTTCAACAGGTTGAAGTGACTTGGAGTTTCTTATATTTACAATACTTTGAAGCTGTTCCTTTTCAGTCTTAATTTTCTCCAACATCACCTCAGCAGGCTCATCACTAGCATCCTGTTCAACAAGCTTTCCCATCACCGCAAGCTGTAAAATAGACTGCTTGAGCTTCTCCACATTTTCGAGGTTATCATACAACAACCCGAAGTTCTCACATACAAGTCGCCAGTTTTCTTCAAATTCCTCTGGACTGCTTGCGTCGAGCATCTTGTTGAGGGCAGCATTGTTTAGGTGAATGTGGCTTTCCTGTTTTTTCTGTTGCAGGGATTCAAGATGGTCGCAGAGTTCCATGAGTTGGTCAACTTTAGCGACTATGCGCTTTTGTTCTTCGAGAGGTGGGAGTGGAATTAAATATTTTCTCAAAAATCCCAGTGACACAAATGATTGAACACCACCTGCTGCTTTTGAACGCATAGTATTAGCTGCGTAAGTTAGAAAATAGTATAAGTACCAAGGACTTGAATATTCACATGAATAATATTTAAAAAGAGCAACGTTTTTGATGCTAAATTCTGTATTCACATCTACTATTAACGGGTTTCCAATGCTTCCAATCATTGCAAACAGAATGTCATGTTTGTCCACTTTTGATCTTTGTGAAATTTTAAGGTGATCTTCCTCAGATATAAATTTTACATTTGATAAGTCAAGCTTTCCACTGGATATATTTTTGCTTGTAACGAGAGGTACGCCTTCTTTTTGATATTTTGGACTGTCGTGAGTTCCATCTCTTACATCATATATTTCATTAAGACGAGTCCAGATCCAACTGTCTGGTATTTTAAAAGGAATTTCATCTTCTTCGATTTGTGGTAATTTCTTAGATTTCCTTATCTTACCTTCCTTCACTAACTTTTCCTTCTCGTTTTTAATCTTCCCCAACAATACTTCAGCAGGCTCATCATTAGGATCCTGTGGTACAAGCTTACCTTGTACCGCCATCTGTAGGATCATCTCACGTAACTTCTGAATTCCATTAGGTGATTCAGAGAGAAGGGAGAAGTTCTCAAAAAAAGTTACAGCATTCATGTGCTTTTACCCTCAAGAGCTGCCATGAGTTCTGCTTTCAGAGTATTGCGAGTATCTTCGATATCTGAGAGAAGGGCCTTGTAGTCCTCAAGAAGTTCCTCAGGATCTCCGTGATCGATGTCCTCCACATGTGGATTTTTAATATCAAGGTTGTAGTTGTTAGCCCTGATCTCATCTATGCTGACCTTCCAGGCAAACTCATTTTCCTCACGCTTGTTCCACCATGCCTTTTCAGGTTCATACTCCTCAATACGCATGGGCTTTGTCTTGGAATAGGACTTATAGCCATCTGGATACGGATGCTCGTAGTACCAGATCTCCTTGGTAGACTCACCTTTTTCGAAAAAGAGCAGGTTGGTCTTGATGCCTGTATATGGGTTGAAGACACCGTTTGGAAGACGTACAATAGTGTGCAGATTGCATTCTTCAAGCAGTTTCTCTTTAATACGTGTCTTTACACCCTCACCAAACAGTGTACCATCAGGAAGGACTATAGCACCTCGTCCACCGTCCTTGAGCAGATGAACGATAAGCACAAGGAAAAGATCGGCTGTCTCTCTTGTCTGGTAGGATGCAGGGAAGCCAGTTTCTATACCATCTTCTTCCGTACCTCCAAACGGAGGATTGGTGATGATAACATCCAGCTTATCTGACGGCTTGTAATCCCTCAGAGGTCTTGCCAGGGAATTATCCCTGCGTATCTGTGACGGATTATCAATGCCATGCAGCATCATATTGGTAACACATAACAGATGAGGCAACGGCTTTTTCTCAATCCCATGGATGGATTTCTGAAGATTCTCCTCATCCTCAACACTGCTGGCCTGTTTTCTCAGGTGTTCAATAGAAGATGCAAGGAAACCTCCTGTACCACACGCAGGGTCAAGCAAACTCTCTCCAATCTTGGGATTTACCATCTGAACCATAAAATCAGTAACTGCTCGGGGAGTGTAGAATTCTCCTGCATTTCCTGCACTTTGAAGGTCCTTGAGAATTTTCTCATACACATCCCCGAAAAGATGTTTATCCTTCTTGGAATTAAAGTCAATCTCATTGATCTTGTTGATGACCTGGCGAATCAGAGTGCCGTTCTTCATATAGTTATAGGAATCCTCAAAAACGTCCCTTACTACAAATCCACGGGGATCTGAGTCAGGATTGAACTGCAGTTCCTTGAGAGTCTTGAAAAGGTCGTTATTCACAAAATCAAGCAGTTCTTCACCGGTAATTCCCTCCGGATCTTTCGCCCAGTTTCTCCACCTCAAACGTTCAGGGATAGGAGATACATAGTCGTCCTCCATAAGCTCATACTCTTCTTCCCTGTCATCGAATATCTTGAGGAACACCATCCATACAAGCTGACTGATGCGCTGTGCGTCTCCGTCCACACCAGCATCTTTTCGCATTATGTCCTGTATGCCCTTAATAGTAGTACTAATTGACATCGTTTTAGCCTCATCCAAGAATCTCTGCTACCTTAAGCTTCAGCCATGTATAACTGTGTTTCTATCTCATTAACAGCATCCATGAACTTCTGTTTTCCACCAAAGAGCTTGATGATCTCCATGGGAGTTCCAATTTCACTCAGAGGTTTAACTCGAAGAATATCAAGGTCTTCAAGGTTTCTTATGCCCTCGTCTGCATACTTTTCAAGCAATGCATCCAAAACAGCACGGGCTTTATCCCCATATTTTTCAAAATAGCCATTCTTTCTGACGTTGTTAGCCCTTTCTCTGCGGCTAAGTGGCGGCTGGTCAAACACCACATGACAGATTAGATCAAATGGATCATACTCACGACCCACTTCCTCAGCAAGAGCATCCAACAACAGTCCCTTATCTTCCAGCTCCTGCACAATAGCCGTCTTTTTGCCGTGTTCACTCCAGTACTGCAGGAACAGGTCAAGGGAGTCAAATTCGTCCAGCAAAGTCTTACGGGTGTAATCCTTGATCGATTCAGTGATTAATTTGCCGTCAGCTCCGTAATACTGCACCCTCTCAGCAACAATTGACACTCCCACATCAGAAACTCTATAGGGCTTGATCTTCTGCCGTGGCAGGTTGGGTTTTAACTTGATAGAGCCCTTGCCTTCATATACATCCACTGGTTCTCCATCAAAGTCAGGATCAGCAAACAATTCGGTAGCCTTCTTAAAATCAATAATTGTGAAAAACAGTTTGTCAAACTCTTCGTTAATACGGGTTCCACGTCCGATTATCTGCTTGAACTCAGTCATCGATTTAATTCTTTTGTCAAGCACAATGAGTTTGCAAGTCTGAACATCGACTCCCGTGCTTAGCAGTTTAGATGTTGTAGCAATTACAGGATATCGGCTATCAGGCATAATGAAATTGTCAAGCTCAGCCTTACCTTCCTGCTCATCACCAGTAATCCTCATCACATATTTACTATCAGCAGCAAGATCGGGATTCTCGTTTGCTATGGCCTGCCTCATTCTCTCAGCATGATCGATATTTTCACAGAAAACAATGGTCTTATCATAGCGATTGGTGGCTTTTAGGAATTCCGTAACCTTCTTGGCAACAATCTCTGTTCTCTTTTCCAGCACAACCTCACGATCAAAATCCTTCTGGTTATAAATACGGTCTTCTATCTCCCTGCCGTATCTGTCAAGCTGTCCCTTCTCAGGCCTCCATCCCTGCAGGTCCTTGTCAAGATCGATACGAATAACCTTGTAAGGTGCAAGAAAACCGTCTTCTATACCCTGCTTCAATGAGTATGTGTAAATTGGATCTCCAAAGTACTCGATATTTGAAACATCCTTAGTCTCCTTCGGAGTGGCTGTCATACCTATTTGAGTTGCAGAATCGAAGTATTCCAGAATATCCCTCCAAGCCGAATTTTCATCAGCACTTCCTCTGTGACACTCATCAACGACAACAAGGTCAAAGAAGTCTCTTGAGAACTGCTTATAGATGTTCTTCTCTTCCTCTGAACCACTTACTGCCTGGTACAGCGATAGATAGATCTCATAAGACTTATCCACCTGACGATTCTGGATCTTTGTCATTGCACCTTCAAACGGTTTGAAGTCATTGGTTTTTGCCTGATCCACAAGGATGTTTCTGTCAGCCAGGAAAAGAATTCTCTTTTTTGCTTTTGATTTCCACAACCGCCATATGATCTGAAAAGCAGTATATGTTTTACCAGTGCCAGTGGCCATCACAAGCAGTATACGGTTCTGTCCTTTGGCTATTGCTTCTATTGTTTTATTTATAGCATTCAACTGGTAATAACGCGGAGCCTTTCCTGTAAAGTCTGTATAATAGTCCTGATCTACCAGACTTGGCTTAGCAGTGTCTATACCTTTCCATTTACAATATGACTCCCATAACTCATCAGGAGTTGGAAAACTGTCCAAGGAAAGTTCCTTCTCTACGTTAGTGGAATTTCCCGAGCGGTCATGAAAAAGAAAAGCATCACCATTGGAGCTAAAAGCAAATGGCAGGTCCATCATGTGTGTATATTCAAGAGCCTGCTGCCTTCTTTCCTGTGCCTGGATCTGGAGACTTTCGGCCACCATCAAAAAGAAAGGCACTAAATCCATACTCTGGAACGGTATCTCTTCAACTTTTTGTAGTTTGCTCAATTTTGTGGCCGAGTCCAACAGTTCTATCAGGCGGTTTGTATTCTCGTATATTTTCCGGATAGCCATATATTTTTCTTCTTCCGAGGGGCCTAATAAAAGCTCCTCTGTAAACCCTTTGATGATTCCGGCAGGTGTCAGCAGGTCGTGGCGGATAATATCGATGAAAAGTTCTTTGAGTTCCCCGGAACTCTTTAAGTCTTCTGCCTGTTTTTTCAGTTCGTCCTCATATTCTCTTGATTTTGAGATGTCCCGGATTATACACAGGACTGCTTGTTCTTTGTTGTAATCCATACAACAGGAATCGATCCATACTGTGGTAGTCTCATCAGGACAATGGCACTCAATCTCAAGGCTGAACCTGCCTGAAAGCAATGTGTTCTCAATAATCTCGTCGATAGTTTGTGGATCAAGAAACCCCGTATCTGCAAGCCTGAATCCAGCTATCTGGTTACATCCGAAATTAAGACAATCCATTGAAGATCTGTTGCAGTCCAGGATATTACCTCTGCTGTCCAGTACAAAAATATGTTCCTGGAGTCTGTCCAGAATATTTCTCATATTTGCTTCGGATTCTGTCAAAAGATTTATGAGAGAATCCTTTTCAAGCAAGCTCCCTATAAATTTTGATATCCTGTCCAGCAATAAGTTACTGTTTCTGGAAGGGAAAGATGGCATATCCCATTTACCGATCTCTGTCTGAACTTTATTGAAATAGACCTCTATTACTCCATCCCGATTTCCGTTGACCACAATCTCACTTGTTAGCCTTCTGCCCTTCTTGTCAAAATCAGGTGAATCAAAGAACCTGTTCTTCCAGATAATTCTTGATGAAACTTTTCCGTGAGCCAGGAAAATTCCGGGTATCTCATCAACAGCTCTTTTAAGTATCATATCAGGTGAGCCGGGTGCCTGATACAACTCCATTATTTCAAAGAATGGATAATCATGATTGTCTTTCTTTATGCAATGAGCTTCCATGGTCCCTTCACTCCCACATATTCGATATCTTCCCTATCCGCGATCATCCCCCTTCGCAGCCAGATCATTTTTCAGAAGATTCAATAAACTGTTACATTATATCTATTGAGCTTAAACATACATTTATAAATATTTAATTAATTTTAGCAGCTTATTTACTATGTTTGATAGCTTTTACATGTATATTAATTTTTGTATTTGTTCCTGATAAGCTCCTGAAGATGAGTCCATCATGGTTATGAACATCTCTTCATCGACCCGCGTATTTGAGTATATGAATTCCTCATTTGAAGCTCTCATAGCTTCGGGGCCGATCTCTTCATAAAGCATATATGTTGTAAAGAAGGCTTTTTTATATCCAAAATCAACCTCTTTCTGGCTCATTGAATCAAGACTTTCAGGAGTGCTCCACTTCTCAAGTGGCACTTCATATTCTGTTTTTAAGCTCTCGTATTTTTCCAGGAACCGGTCTTTCCTTTTTTCAGCTTTTTCAGGCGTAGTCTGATTCAGAACAATATACGTATAAAGGTCAGCATATCCTTCATCCATCCAGAGTTGCTCAAAGTTGCAGGCACGAGTCCAGTAGTGTGCGAGTTCATGAATAAGAATTTCATTACTTGATGTGTGCAGCAGCCAGATACCTTTACTACCTTCATTGTACCCTCCGTATCCTCCGGTCTCTGTAATATTGGCCTGTGTTATCGTTATGTCATAAGAGGCAGGATATGGGACACCCCAGCTATCTTCCATTATCGGAAGATATGTCCTTGTTGTTTCCATCATCTCTCTTGCCCACTCTTCTTCTCCTTCCCAGTATCTTATCCTGATGGCAACATCCTGTTCCCGCAAACTGACAGTATCTTCGAGGATGTCATATCCGGTTGATCTGACCGAATTAACAAGGCATGAACCAGACCACTGCTGTCCTTTTTCGAACCTGTAGATATTGGAATATTTCTTTTCTTCAAGTGCGTAGTCTTCTCTTGCGAGATATGTATGAAAATCAGACGGGACTTCCAGACTTACGGCTGTATTGTCACCATATTCGCTCAGGTGGAAAACAGCGGTATTCCTGTTTATTTCCAGGTCATATTCCAGATAGAAAGTATAGCTCTCTTTATACCACACCTTTCTGTTGAACTCGAATACATAGTAGCCTTCCCCGTCCCTGTAGTAGCTTAAGCTTTCTTCATCGTCATATGAGCTGATATTTCCGGCGGTTTCAGGGAGGTAATAATTATAGTCTGAGTAATAACCTCTCCAGTAACTGGTGCCGGGATTGTTGTTCACAAAAGTTATCTGTTTTGTAACGTGAACGGTCTCTTTTTCAGGTAGGACCTTATAGTGTGAATTTATTTCAGTTATGGTGTTGTCTTCAGCAGTACTACTATTGCTGCCTGCCATTACAAATGGCATGAATGCAAGACTGATGAGTACTAAAATTAAAATGTACTTCCCACTTAGATTCCTGTTCATTTCTTTCACACACTTATGAAAGAACGATTTACTGAACAGTATTTAATATATTATGGCAAAATATAATAAAATGTGTACATGGTTCTGCAGTTTATGTACATACAATACTTAATTATGTATAAAATTATAAATTTGTGTATAAAAATATCCTTGATATGTTCATTTTTTGCTTTATTAATGATGTATCCATTGTTTTTAGGAGTAAATCATTTAAATAGGAAGTTCTATTCTGGATGCAAGTGGAGATACTCTCATGAAATACTGGCAGCCAAAGTATGAAACAATGAAAAAAGACGAACTGGCAGCATTACAATCAAAACGGTTGAAAAAGACGGCTGCATCAGTTTATAATAACGTTCCCTTTTACAGAGAGAAATTCAAGCAGCTTGGAATAAAACCGGAAGATATCAAATCCGCCGCGGACATCAGCAAACTCCCCACAACCCGGAAAACGGATCTTCGCGATAATTATCCTTTCGGACTTTTTGCTGTTCCAAGAAAAGATATTGTGCGGATCCATGCATCTTCGGGTACGAGCGGGAAGGCAACTGTTGTCGGTTATACCAGGCAGGACATTGAAACATGGTCCGATCTTATGGCCCGCAACCTTACGATGGTCGGACTCGGTGAAGAGGATGTTTTCCAGAATGCTGTGAATTACGGTCTGTTCACAGGTGGTCTGGGTTTCCATTATGGTGTCGAGAGAATTGGCGCTGTGGCTGTTCCAAGCGGTACGGGCAATACTGTCCGCCAGCTTGAGATGATGATGGATTTCGGAGTAACGGCGATCCACTGCACTCCCTCATATGCACTCTATCTTGCTGAGACTGCGCAGGAGATGGATATCGTTGATAAACTATCCCTTAAAGTGGGATGTTTCGGTGCGGAACCCTGGTCTGCCAACACACGGAAACAGCTTGAAAACGCTCTCGATCTTAAGGCATACGACTCCTACGGGCTCTCTGAGCTTATGGGCCCTGGTGTGGCGTTTGAATGTGAGTGCCAGGATGGTCTGCACCTGTGGTGTGATCATTTCCTTGTTGAAGTGCTTGATGAAGAAGGAGAGCAGGTTGCAGAAGGTGAGAAGGGAGAACTTGTACTGACATCCCTTACAAAGGAAGCGCTGCCGATAATCAGGTATCGTACAGGGGATATTACAAGGCTTCTTGAGAGTGAATGCTCCTGCGGGCGTACCACCACACGTATCTCCAGACTGCTAGGACGTGCGGATGACATGCTGATTGTAAGGGGTATCAACGTATTTCCCTCACAGATCGAGAATGTTATTGCAAGGGTGCCTGAAGTAACAGAACATTTCCAGGTCATACTTGACAGGAACCAGAAAATGCTTGACGAGCTGACAGTGAAGGTCGAGCTGGAGGAAAATGCATTCACCGGTGAGTTAAAAGATCTGGCTGCTGTAAAAAGACATGTTGAGAACGAGCTGAAAAGTGTTCTGAATATCCGCACCAACGTAGATCTGGTTGAGAAGGGAACCATTCCAAGAACAGAAGGCAAGTCCAAAAAGGTAATTGACCGAAGGAATGCACTGTAACATATAAATAATTTTTTTTGAACCTACTCATTCAGTTTAATCGGTCTGACATTTTGATCAGGCCACCTTATTTAACTCAGTCCGGTTCTTTGCAAAAGACCTGAAAATGAGGGTATAAATGTCTCCTATATTATCCTAATTGATTGAAACAAGTAGATATCTTATACTATCAGCTCAAAATCTCCTGTTTAGCATTATCAGGAAATTTCCTGTTTAGGAAAGTAAGGGGAATTTGAAAATATGTGGGGTTGATGGTTATTGATATTTTATTTAGTAGCTGGGATACACTATTCAGGATAGTACTCTTTACTATATGTGGATACTTTGCACTTGTGATCATTCTGAGGACAACAGGCCAGCGAACACTTGCAAAATTAAATGCTTTTGATTTTATAATTACAATTGCAATTGGATCTACTCTTGCATCCTTTATACTTTCCAGCAACACAACTATAATAGATGGTATAACTGCTCTGGGTTCACTGGTGGGTTTGCAGCTTTTGGTGAGCTTTTTGACAGTGAGGTCTGACTTCATAAAAAAAGCGGTCAAAAACGAGCCTGAATTACTCTACTATAAGGGTGACTACCTTAAAGACAATATGAAAAAAGTCAGAATAGTCCGGGAGGAAATTGAACAATCCATCAGAGGTCAGGGATTTCTGAGTGATAAAAATGTGGACGCTGTCATTCTGGAAACAGATGGACGTCTTTCTGTAATCAGTAAAGTGAATTATGAAAGAGAACTTCCTAAGCAAGGAAGTTTAGAAAAACATATCAAAAAAGAATAAAAATAAAAAAGTAAAAAGTTATTTGCCTTTTATTTTTTTGATCAGCTTGGAAGCAAGCACACTGGCTATGGCTGCAGCAATCATTCTCTTGATACTCATGTCTTCTTACACCCCCAAATAAAGTTGATACTTAAATTGTTCATAGAGCTTTCTGGGCCGCTGTTTTCTATAATAAAGATAGTCACAGCGCCTATAAACTTTCAGGTAATTTAGTTAGAGAATAATCTTATCGCATCAAAGAAATAAATTTTGGTTGAACGTTGGTGGTACGGGACACTAAAAAGCAAGTGATACCATTTGATGATTCAGGTATCATTCGGGAAATTGCAGTTCGTATTTCTTCCGGTAAGCCATGCCGTTGAATATCGCAATTATTTCTCCTTTTTCGTTGGTAACGTCCACAACATAGGTGGAGATCTTCGGGTTGATGGAGGTTTCCTTTGCCTCTGCTGTGAGGCGGCCTTCACTTACTGCTTTTACATAAGAGATATCACAGTTTATTGCAACTGCAACAGTTCCGTAAGAATTTGATGCTGCTGCAAAGGCCATGTCCGCAAGGGTGAATATCGCACCACCGTGCACGGTTCCGAGAACGTTGAGATGTCTTTTCTCAATGTCCATTTCAACCTTGGCGTACCCTTCGGAAACCTCTGTCAGCTTCATGCCTGAGTTTTGTCCGAAATTCTCCTGCTGGAAATATTTTTTGATTCTGTCCATGATCAGCCTCTCTGCGGAATATACTCGAAATCTATATGGAGATAATTTTCCATGTATTTATGTTCATCAGTCGTAGTCTTTGGCCGGATATGATGCAAACGTTATTTTCAACTCAGTATCTTTATATTTAATAGTGATAGATTGCAAATTAGACTCGTTTAGTTTTGTAACATAATGATAATACATGATAGACTATTGAGGTTTTCAGTCCTGCAATTTTCATTTCAGGTAAATCTTAACTACTTTCTCAGGGTGAGGAAATGATTCATTTCAATTTAATATGATATTGATATATGCTCTATTGATGTTGATTTATTTTTTTATCTGTCCTTTGTAAACTAGAAATGTCCGGATCGAGTTTGTTCGTATACCATAGAATAGAATGATTAATCGTGATAAATACTAAAAAACTATAAATACTATTGAATCTTATAGTGTCATGATCAAACATGACAGAATATCACGTCGACCACAGTGCTTCCAACTTTGCAACGCTGATAATATCTCTATTGGTTTCACTGTTCGTGTACTACTCATACCTGAGCTATCACGGCGTCTTATAATATTCTCTGTACCACAAAAACGGGCGGGTTAGGGTTGGTGACTAAATAAGCGGACAAATGAATACTATCTTCATTTGTTCCTTTTTTTAAATTTTTTTATTTTAACTAATGAATTACTAACTAACGGATGATTTATTTTAAAAAATGCAGAAATGTCCGGTTATCGGACATTCCGGGGACACAATAATTCTTTTATGATCTACTTTAATAGATCTCTTCATCCCTGTGACCGAATCCCTTTGTATAATCAAGGAAATATGCTTTCACAGGCTCGACTTTGAACTGGACATAATCATCACTTGGAGGCATGCTGGACATGAAGGGATACTTTTTTAACATCAGATCCATTGCTTTTTGAGCTTCCTGATCATCAGTTATCATGGATGCCCTGCCTTCCATCTGGACACCTTTTATTTCCATTACCTGCACATTATCTTCGTCAACAGTGAAAGCAACATTAGGATTGTTCATTATGTGTGAGACCTTATGGGTATGCTTTCTGGTTGTAAAGTATACCTCAGGTCCCTCGGACGCATAGGCCATTGTATGGACCATGGGTTTGCCATCTTCATCAACTGTTCCAAGATTAAGCCAGTCGTGGCTTGAAAGGTAGCTGGATATTTTCTTTCTGGTTTCTTCAGACATTTTGAACCCCCTGATACTTGAATGTCTTAACGTTCAATATTTAGTCGACGGTGCTTTAAATATGCTTTGCAGATCCGCTGTCAGCTCCAGCCATATTCTTAACTGTCATAATCAGCATAGACCTTGGTAAATTCGGCCATAACGGTAATTATGATCGCGGAGATGTATATCCACAGGAACATTGCTATCAGGGAGCCGATGCTCCCGTAGGCGCTTCTTGGATTTCCGAACAGAAGATAGAGACTGAAAGCATATTTTCCTATCAGGATAAACAATACCGTAAGGAAGGATCCTGTAAGGACGTACTTCATATCCAGCTTTGTTTCCGGAAGGACCCTGTAAAGGTAAATGAACAGCAATAGCAGTATTATCAGGTTGATGACCGAGGTGCTGTATTGTATCACGTTAAGAGGCAAGGGGAGTATATTCTGGAAGCTCTGGGATATGTTCAGGAGGATCACTTCCAGAAATGTAGATGCCACAAGGAGCAGCACAAAAACAAATACTGCAAGCATGGCTGAGAACCTTTTTCTCAGGGATTCTTCATACCACGCACCTGGCTGATATCCTACATCCCACATTCCGTTAATTGTTTTTTGAAGCTGCCTGAAGAGGTTCCCGGCTGTCCAGAGAAAAAGCAGAATACTGATGATCAAGCCCATAGTTAACGTATTTGTGTCCGGAATTTGCTGAAACAGGGAATTCAGCAAGTTCAGGGTGGTCTGGTCCGCAATATTTGAAGCATAGCTGATGATTCTTTGCTGCAGTGTCACATCTTTTACAAATATGCTTCCAAGTGATATGGTAAATAACAGAAGAGCAGGCAGACTCATTAAGAAGATAAATGCAAGAGCTGCACTGTCGGTTATGCCGTCATAGTCACTCCAGCGTTTAAACGTCTGCGTAGCCAGATCTTTGATTTTACTCATGTACTCCCATCTCTGTATTAATTTACATTTGGTAAGATATACTTTTTATGTATCCTTTGTCGGGAAGGATATGTAAATCTTTCAGAGTCATGGGTCTGAGATAACAAGTTATATCAGAGATACTGAATAAAATTTAGTATTAAAAATTAAAATCGGAACACTTTTGTACTGGGATTACATTAAGAAGTCTGGTTCATGAGTGCAATGGAATTGGTATCAGGAATTGGGACCTAGTAACTGGATTCACATCTAAAGCACAATAATAATCAATAATAAGGTAAGATGAGGCACCGATAAACCACCACGCTTCTGGTGCCTCTCGTTGCAAATCCGGACATTCCCCGATATTCCGGATATATGGTTGCTAACCCGCGGCTTTTCCCTAACCCGCAATAGCTAGTAGAGCATATTTTTATTTAACCTAAACCCTGCTGAATTACAGGGGCTGTTGTATATTCCAATGGCTTTGTAAATTCAATCGCTGACTTACGAACAATTATTTTTTACGTATGTTGTAATCCGGTCTGCCAGCAGACATATCTCAGGATATTATGATAATGGAAGAAAGTTTTTTCTTGTTTAAACCACTGTTAAGGGTAGTTGATACGATGGCTAAGGATAAAAAAGCTTCTAATGGTGCGAACCTTGGTTTTGAAGAAAAGATGTGGCAGGCGGCTGATAAGCTCAGAAACAATATGGATGCCGCCGAGTACAAACATGTGGTTCTGGGTCTTATTTTTCTGAAATATATTTCCGATGCTTTTGAAGAGAAGTTCAATGAACTGCTAGAGGATGAGTATTCCGATTCCGAGGACCCGGATGAGTATCTTGCAGAGAATATCTTCTGGGTGCCACCTGAAGCCCGCTGGGAATACATTGAGAAGAACGCCAAGCGCCCCACCATTGGCAAGCTTGTTGATGATGCCATGACAGCCATCGAAAGGGATAATCAGACACTTAAGGGCGTATTGCCGAAAAACTATGCACGTGAGGGACTTGACAAGCAGCGCCTTGGAGAGCTTATTGACCTTGTTGGAACCATAGGACTCGGAGATAAGGAGAGTAAGAGCAAGGACATTCTTGGCAGAGTGTACGAGTATTTCCTTGGCATGTTCGCCGATGCGGAAGGAAAACGTGGCGGACAGTTCTACACACCACAGAGTATTGTCAGGGTGCTTGTGGAGATGATCGAACCATACCACGGCCGTGTATACGATCCATGCTGCGGTTCCGGCGGAATGTTCGTGCAGAGTGAGAAGTTTGTGGAGGCACACGGAGGAAGGGTTGGTGACATATTTGTTTACGGCCAGGAATCCAACCAGACCACCTGGAGGCTCTGCCAGATGAACCTAGCCATCCGTGGAATTGACAGCAATATAAAATGGGGCGATACTTTCCACAACGATCAGCACAAGGACCTGAAGGCGGATTTTATACTCTCAAATCCCCCGTTCAACGATTCCGACTGGAAGGGCGAGCAGCTAAAGGATGACGGCAGATGGACCTACGGAGTTCCGCCAAAGGGCAATGCCAATTTCGCATGGGTGCAGCACTACATCTCCCATCTCTCACCAACAGGCATTGCGGGATTTGTCCTGGCCAACGGCTCTATGTCCTCCAACACTTCCGGCGAAGGCCAGATCAGGAAGAATATCGTGGAAGCCGACCTTGTGGACTGCATGATAGCCCTCCCTGGCCAGTTGTTCTACAACACCGGCATTCCCGCATGCCTCTGGTTCATCTCACGGGACAAGCAGAACAACAAGTTCCGTGACCGCAGAGGTGAGATGCTGTTCATTGACGCACGCGATATGGGCATCCTCCGCGATCGCACCCACCGCGAACTGACAGAGGAGGAGATCAAAAAGATTGCCGACACCTATCATGCCTGGCGCGGTGAAGGCGGAGAGTACGAGGACGTGCCGGGATTCTGCAAGTCAGCAACCCTTGAGGACGTCCGCAAGCATGACCACATCCTGACCCCCGGCAGGTACGTAGGTTTTGCCGAAGAGGAAGAGGACGACGAACCCTTCGAAGAGAAGATGGAAAGGCTGACCTCGCAGTTGTCGGAGCAGTTCGAGAGGTCGAGGGAGCTTGAGGAGAAAATAAGGGAGAATCTGAAGGGGATTGGGTATGAGTTGTGAATGGGAAGAAGTAAGGCTTGAAGATATAACATCCGTCTTAGGAGATGGACTTCATGGTACTCCCAAATATGATGAGAATGGGGAGTATTACTTTATAAATGGAAATAACCTAAGTAACGGTACAATTGTAATCAACGATAAAACAAAAAGAGCTTCTAAAGAAGAATATTTGAAGCACAAAAAAAACCTAAATGAACGGACAATCTTAGTTTCTATAAATGGTACTTTAGGTAATATTGCATTATATAAAGGAGAAAAAGTATTTTTGGGCAAGAGTGCTTGTTATTTCAATGTCATCGATGAAATTGATAAGCAATATATTAAGTATGTTTTAATGAGTGATTATTTTCAGAACTACATAACTTCATTAGCTACAGGCACAACCATAAAAAATGTATCACTGAAATTGATGCGAGACTTTACATTTAAATTGCCTCCTTTGATCATCCAGAAAAAAATTTCTAAATTCTTGGAAGATTTAGACGACAAAATCGAACTCAACCGCCAGATGAACACCATCCTCGAACAGATGGCACAGGCCATCTTCAAACACTGGTTCATCGACTTTGAGTTTCCTGATGAGAACGGGCAGCCTTACAGGTCAAGTGGTGGTGAGATGGTTGATTCTGAGTTGGGGGAGATTCCGGCGGGGTGGGAAGTAAAAATATTGTCGGATTTATGTGAATACATAATGAGTGGTGGAACTCCTCGTACTAAGGTACCTGAATATTGGGATGGAGATATTCCCTGGCTATCTTCAGGTGAAACTCGCAATCGTTTTATTATCAACACAGAAAAATCAATTTCAAAAATTGGAGTAGAAAACTCAAGTACGCGATTAGCAAGATCCGGAAGTACTGTAATTGCAAGTGCTGGTCAAGGTCACACCCGCGGGCAAACATCGTTATTGTTATTAGACACGTATGTCAATCAATCAGTTGTATCTTTAGCTGCTGATACTAAACTAATCTCAGACTTTTACTTGTTCTTTAATCTAGCTAGGCGTTATGATGAAATGCGTCGAATTTCTGATTCCCATAGTTCAAGAGGCAGTCTTACAACCAAATTGCTCGGAAACTTAAAGGTTACATGTCCTCCTATAGATTTGATTAGGAGATTTGATCAAATAGCTGAACCAATTGTTAACCAGATTCACTATAATCTTGAACAAGCAGATACTCTTTCTCAATTTAGAGACTCTCTCCTCCCAAAACTCATGTCTGGAAAAATAAGGGTAAAACAATGAGATTACAAAACAATATTCATATTTTATCTTTATGGGGTGTATCTGCGGGTAAATGATCAATTCAATAACTTTAATTCCGAAATTTGCATTATTTCTGCAAAAATCAACGATAAGTTTATCAAATCTAACGTTTTATTTAATATCATGCTAATCGACGTTAAGATTTCCAATTTTTTGTCCATCGGGGACGAAGTTATATTGAGTCTGGACTCCGGGCCGGGCAAAAAGTTGTCAGAGAACATGATAGCTATTTCCGGCAGGGAGAATTTGCTCCGGTCAGCTGTCATTTACGGGGCTAACGCTTCGGGGAAATCCAATATCATTAAAGGGATTCATTTCATGCGAAACATGGTTTTGAATTCACACAAGTTCAATATTGACTCGCGGATTCCGGTTGTGCCTTTTAAATTCGGTGAAAAGGGCGGAAAAAAGGCAAGCATCTTCGAGATACGCTTCATACATGAGAATGTGCGTTATCGCTATGGGTTCTCATGTACCGACAGCAAAGTGATAGACGAATATCTGTATCACAGACCGCAAAAAAGAGAAAGGCTTGTGTTCAGCAGGACGAATACCAGCAAATACAAATTTGGCTCAAAAGAAAAAAAGCAACAGGAACAGCTCAAAGATCAGACAATAGACAACACTCTTTATCTATCAAGGGCAACACAACTTGGATTTGAAGGAACAAAAAAAGCCTACGAATTTTTCAGCAAGTATCTGGTTATAAACTATGATCCTGCATGGACAGACTACACCATCTCACAGATGTCTCATAACAGGCAGCTTAAAGAGAAGGTCCTGGAAATTCTCAAAGCAGCCGATTTCGGTGGCATAGAGGACATAATCATAGAAAAGGAACAAGTCGCTAATGAGGGGTTTCTGCTTAAAGAAGAACCTTTTAGTTTCCACAAAGACGAAAAAGAGAAATTCTCTGTAAGTTTCCTCCACAGAACCGCAGACAACAAACTTATCGGACTGGACCTTTCTGAGGAATCGGAAGGAACCCGGCGGACACTTGCACTCCTGGGCCCCATCTTCGATATTCTGGAAAACGGAAAGGTAGCCTTCATCGATGAGTTAGAACTGAGCCTGCATCCCTCCATTACAAGATTTCTTGTAAGACTCTTCAACAGCAAAAAGAACGAAAAGAACGCACAGCTCATTTTCACAACTCACAACACATCCCTGCTGGACAATGAACTGTTCCGCAAAGACCAGATATATTTCTGTTCAAAAGAACCGAACAGAAACACAGAACTGTATTCTCTTCTTGAATACGACATAAGACAGGATGCGGATTTTGAAAGAGCCTACCTCACAGGCAGAGTTGGAGGACTCCCTTTCATTGACGAAACAGCTTTCTTTTGATGAGGATATGAAATGGCTAGAAGAGAAGGTAGAAAATCCACACGTAATATGTGGATATTCTGTGAGGGTGAGAAGACCGAGAGACTGTATTTTGAAAAACTGAGAATTAACCAGAGAATCCCCAGACTCAGCATTAAAATATATTCATCCAGAAGTGACAAAGCAGTTAACAGATTACTGGAATACACAATAAAGTTCATGGAACATCACAAGAGAGATTTTCGAGCTGATGACCTCATATTCTGCATCTTTGACAGAGATGCGAATACGAATAATGATTTTCAAAAAGCAATTAATACCGCAAGCAAACATAATATCGGTCTCATATTCTCCAATCCTTCGTTCGAATACTGGATACTTTGCCATTTTGGCTATTTTCCCAATCGTTTTGAAAAAGAAACTCTTTTAAGAAAGATAGAAAACTTCATTTCCAACTATCAGAAAAACGATCCAACTCTTTATGAAAGAACTATCCCCAAAATCCGGCGTGCATTGATCAATTCAAAACAGATCGCTGAAATACATCTGGACAGTGATACAGAACTTATCAGCACCGAAAGCAACCCCTGCACAACAGTTTTTGAAATTATAGACATTATTGAGGATTTCAAGTGAAAACGGATTATTATTAATTACCAATCTCCACTAAATTGGTAGTAAATCTTGGAACGACCTTACTTATTTCGTAAACTATAACCTCTCGACAATAGAAAAAGCACTGGATGACCTTGAGGAGCACATAATTCTGAAGAAGCAGGAGCAGCATGAGACCATGCAGATCATTGAAAGATCCAGGGATCTGAATCTCAGGCAGGCGGATATACTCAAAAGCCTGCTCAAGGAACCTGATAGGTACTTCTCGATTGCTGAGATCAAAGGAAAATATAATGTTGCCTATGATACAGCAAGGAATGACATGCAATATCTTGCAGAACTTGATTATATCGAACAGGTCAAAAGGGGTAGAAGTTACCTGTACAGGTACATGGGAGTGAACAGATAAAGTAATTATCTGATACTTTTTGTCAGCACTTCGTCTCCGCCATGTACCAATCAAACTTAATATATCATAAGAACTGATGAATAATCATGCAGTACACAATAGTTCTTGAAGTTGCGGAGGAAGGAGGATACACTGCTCGTTGTCTTGAACTCCCTGCAGCCATCAGTGAGGGCGATACAAAAGAAGAGGCTCTTGAGAACATCAAGGAAGCCATTGAACTTGTGCTCGAGGTAACGGGAGAGCAGGCAAGAGTTCTTGGTGAGATCGTAAAGGTTGATGTTGCAAGTGCCTGAATTACCAGTAACTTCCGGGCAGAAGGCCATCAAGTCTCTTACAAAACTTGGCTTTGTGGTTGTCAGACAAAAAGGGAGCCATGTTTTTTTGCAGCGTGGTCAGGATACTGTAACTGTGCCTTTGCATAATCCACTCAAGAAAGGTACATTAAGCAGTATTCTTAAACAGGCAAATGTCTCACTGGATGATTTTCTTCACAATCTGAAATGATCCTTAATTTTTAGTTGTGAATTACCAATAACTACCAATTTCTACCAGATTGGTAGTTACGAAGATACCTTAGAAGACTTCGAAGAAATTCCGTATCCATAGGAGGTCTTTGAAGCAGCTGCGGAGTACCCCATTTTTTGATATAAGCATACCAGTTTTTAGGTTTTGCCTATACAGTTAAACATAGAAACAAATCAGGCAAAAGTCTTTTTATATTATTGTAAATATAGAATGTCTGTTCTACATATTTGAGGAAACTTACATGAGCGATAATAAAAAACACGGAGTTCCGGCGTTGTTGTCATTTTTCTTACCAGGGTTGGGTCAACTCGTAAAGGGTCAGATATTCAAAGCAATTGGTATATGGGTAGGTCTTTTTGTTAGCGGGCTACTTACATTTCTTGTAATTGGATTCATAACCGCTCCACTCATCTGGCTATGGCAGATATTTGATGCATACAATGACTGATTCCGGAAGAAAAATATCTTCTTTTTTTCATGCATAAATTTGAAACTAATTACGCAAAATTTCAATCTGGATGAGTGGTCAAATTTAAATAATTTAAATATGAATTTCTTTTGGAATTAAAAACTATTCTGATGAATAATGTCCTATGTCCTGTATAGTCTCCGAATCAGAAGTTGAAGAAGCAGCCCTTGAGATACTTACCGAGCTTGGCTATGGATACTTTTACGGACCTGACATAGCCCCGGAAACTCCTGATTCTCAAAGAGTTACCTATTCTGATGTGTTCCTTATTGAAAGACTCAGAGCAGCCATAGCTACACTTAATCCGCATATTCCTTCTCCAGCAAGGGAGGAAGCACTGAAAAAAGTAGTCAGAACCGAGTCACAGGACCTGATACACAGCAATCAGGTATTCCATAACATGCTTGTAAATGGTGTTGATGTTGAATACAGGAATAATGAAGGTGAGGTCGTCTATGACAAGGTATGGCTCTTTGACTTCAAAGAATATTGTAACAATGAATACATTGCAGTCAACCAGTTCACTGTAGTTGAAAACAGGAACAATCGCAGACCGGATATAGTGTTGTTCATAAATGGATTGCCTCTTGTTGTTATGGAACTCAAACGACCTGAGGATGACAGTGAATATGAAGATGATGATCTCATATGGACAGCCTACAATCAGTTCCAGACCTACAAGGATGAGATCCCCTCACTTTTCAGGTACAACGCCTTCCTGATAATAAGCGATGGTCAGGAGGCAAGGGCAGGCACCATTACTTCAAGCAGGCAATGGTTCACATCCTGGAAAACCATCGATGGAGAGAATACTGCCGATTTCCTGATTCCTGAAATGGAAGTTCTGTTAAAAGGAATGTGTAATAAGGATGTTATACTCGACCTTGTACAGAATTTCATGGTATTTGAAGGAGACCATGGCCCGATAATCAAGAAGCTCGCACGTTATCATCAGTATCATGCCGTGAACAAGGCGGTTCAAAAGACCATAGAAGCCTCCCGTCCCGACGGAGATCGAAGGTGTGGTGTCATCTGGCATACACAGGGTTCGGGTAAAAGTCTTTCAATGATATTCTACGCAGGCAAGCTTGTGGTGGATATGGACAACCCTACCATTGTTGTCATAACGGACCGCAACGATCTTGACGGTCAGCTCTTTGAAAGCTTTGCAAGATGCAGCTCCCTGCTCAGGCAACATCCAGTACAGGCAAATACAGGCGCAGAGCTCAGGGATTTGTTATCAGTGGCATCCGGCGGCATTGTCTTTACGACGATTCAGAAGTTCCTGCCAGAGAACAGCGAAGATAGTTTTCCTGCTCTCACTGAACGCAGCAATGTAATTGTCATAGCTGATGAAGCTCATCGGAGCCAGTACGGTCTGGAGATGAAAATGTCACAAAAAGACGATGAAGCCAGATTCTCATATGGTTTTGCAAAACATATGCGTGATGCTCTGCCAAACGCATCTTTTATAGGCTTCACCGGCACACCCATAGAATTTGATGACAGGAACACGCCTGCTATATTTGGAGACTACATCGACATCTATGATATTGAACAGGCAGTCAAAGATGGAGTAACCGTCAAAATATTCTATGAGAACAGGCTCTCCAGAATTGATATTGTTGCAGAGGCACGAGATACTCTCGATACGCAGTTCGCTTTACTCACGGAAGACAGAGAAGAATATGAAAGTGAGAAATTAAAATCCAGATGGTCGCGGCTGGATGCTGTTGTCGGTAGTAAAAGTAACCTGAAAAAACTGGCAGCAGATATTATTCCCCATTTTGAGAGCAGAGTAGCGACCCTTGAAGGAAAAGGAATGATCGTCTGCATGAATCGCCGGACTTGCGTGGATCTCTACAATGAGATCATAGCACTCAGACCCAACTGGCATGATGACGATGATCTGAAAGGTGCTGTTAAAGTCATAATCACCGGAAGTGCTGCTGATGAAAAATCAATGCAACCTCACATCAGAAGCAAAAGCAAGAGGATGAAGATCAGGGACAGGATGCAGGACCCTGACGATCCTCTCAAAATCGTCATTGTTTGTGATATGTGGCTTACGGGTTTTGATGCACCATGTCTGCATACGATGTACTTTATCAAGTGGCTCAAGGGTCATACTCTAATGCAGGCAATAGCGCGTGTTAACAGAGTGTTCAAGGACAAGCCTGGCGGTCTTATAGTGGATTATGTAGGTCTGCTGTATGATCTTAAGTATGCTATGGCAAATTATACAAGAAGCGGAGGTCGTGGAAAACCCGCTGACCTCAAAGATGAAGCCGTAGACCTGATGCTTGAAAAGTATGAGATCGTCCGTGATATGTTTCACGGTTTTAATTACCGTAGAATTTTAACGGCTTCCCCGAAAGAGAAACTTACCATTGTCAGAGAAGGTGCAGACTTCATTCTTTCTCTAGGCAGGACAGAACAACAAAGTAAGCATGAAAGGAAGAGATTTATACAGCACGTAACTGAACTATCCAAAGCATTTGCACTTTCAAAACCACATGCACAGGCAGATCTGATAAGGGATGAAGTTGGTTATTTCCAGGCAGTGCGGTCCATACTCGTTAAGATAGATCGCAAGACAACTACCTCCAAATATGAAGTAAATTCCGCGATCAAGGAACTCGTCTCCAGATCGGTTGTATCCGAAGAAATAATTGATGTATTTGATATCGTAGGGATCAAAAAGCCTGACATTTCAATTCTATCTGAGGACTTTTTAACTGAAGTGCGTGATCTTCCTCAGAAAAATCTCGCCTATGAAGTACTCAAAAAACTGCTCAATGATGAAATAAGAATACGTCAGCGTAAGAACCTGGTAAAAAGTAAATCCTTTGCTGAGATGCTTCAGCGTGCAGTTAATGAGTACAAGAATAGAGGAATAGATACAGTTCAGGTAATTGAAGAACTGATCGAACTGGCTAAAAAGATACGTGACTCTGACAAACACAATGAAGAACTTGGTTTGAATGCAGAGGAGATTGCATTCTATGACGCTCTGGCGGCAAATGATAGTGCTGTGGATGTACTTGGAGATGAAACTTTAAGACTTATGGCCATAGAGCTTGTCGGAATTATCAGAAACAATGCCACAATAGACTGGACAGTGAGAAAGAATATCCAGGCAAAGATGAGGGTGAGTGTGAAAAAGCTCTTGAAAAAATATGGTTATCCGCCTGATATGCAAATACTGGCCACCAAAAATATTCTCGAACAGGCAGAATTAATGTGCAGCGACATAGTTGCAACTGCATAATATTTGATTCTGTTTTCAGGTTAAGAAATACCTACAACACATCATCATCCTGAAGTTCCACATCAAGCACCGGCAGATCAACTATTTCCCCACTACCATCATAACATTTCCAGTTTTTACTCTTGTAGGGATGACCTGTAATTATATGTCGTGTTCCGGTCTTACTGAAGAGGCGAAGGTCGGCTTTTGAGGGACGGATGACCGAGCTTGGATGACTGTGCACCGATCCCACCGCCGAGATATTCGGCATCATGAAAAGTTTTAGTACAGCATTGCTCTCGCTTGATTCTGTACCCGGTAAAAAGAGCACATCGGTTATTATGCCGTCCTTTGCTTCAAGGAGTCCTGCAAACTCGTTTGGATAAGTGGACCTGCTGACCTCAAGAATAAAGTCAAGTGTCTCTCTGGCAATGCCTTCAATCTCGGTGTTCTTTTTCATAATAGAGCATTCTCACGACGGTTTATAACTTTTCTTTAAAACATGCTTTATGACTTCAGTAACCGCAGTTTACCAGTCTGTCAGACCAATAAAAGATAAAGAATACCGGAAATTGCCGCACCAGCAAAGGTCGCTACAAAATTGACCCCGCTGTTTGAAAGTAATCCTCTTTTCTGCAGGGTCGCACCCAGTAGACTATCCACATTTGTTCCGAAGAAGCCACCGGCAGTTGTGATCAGGATGACCATGAAAGCATTATCAACCATTCCGAAGATCACCGCTAATATTCCTATGACCATAGCACCCAGTATTGCGGCAAATTCACCAAGTACTGTAACCGCCCCGTCAACTCCTGCCTGGACATGTTTGAGTGTGGTTATCATAATAGGCTGTGAGTGGGCTGTCGTTCCGATTTCGCTTGCGAGTGTATCACCTGTTGCCGTGGCCACTGTTCCCAGATATGCGAAAATTATAAGCTCGGCATATTGGGGATATATACCGTAAAAAATGGCAAGTACAAGAGCAGCCGTACTGTTGCTGAACACGTTCTCATAGCTGCGTACACCGCCATCTGACTGTGCGAGACCGATTGATTTCTTGTACCTGTACTTATACTTCGTAAATGCGCCTCCGAGTATGAAAAATGTAAGCAGCAGGATAAACCAGAAAATCTCGCTGAATACTATGATAAGCACTCCGAGCAGTGCTGCACCAAACAATGCTGAAAGATCGGCAATTTTTGTTTTATAGGCAAGGTAGCCCAGCACTAGTGAAAAAACAAGGGCTATGAACATCTGGGTAGGTGGTACCGAAAAGCCGAATGCATTGAAAGTCCACATTGCCATTCCCGCACCCAGGGGCACCGAGAGATTATCGTCAACTTCTGACGGAATCGATTCGAAAAGAGCGGCTGTGATCGAGCCTATAACAGCTACAAAGAAGATGAGGTTTCTGCTAACAGCAACGTCGCCCCAGCCTGCAATCCATGCTCCTGCAATATAGGCGGAGACTATACCCACACCGAGCATGACTATGCTGGAGGGAAGAAGATGATGTTCTTCGATCTTCCCGGGCGAGTTTGCAATTCTGGCCATCTGCAATTTCTTGCGGTGGCGGATAAATGAGGCCGCACTGCTGCCGAAAGTAGATATCGCCATGGCACCTCCCACCACATAGAGAGGAAAAGAGAGTGATGTATATTCATGTATAAGGCTTATCAATAGCAGTATGAACAGTGAGAGGGTCAGGTACTGAGCGCTTCTTATACCCTCGTTGATCCCGTTGGTGAGCATCTCCCTCGAACCAGGCGGAGGTTTTTTGTAAAGGTATTTTTCAACAGGAAGATAATCCCTGAAATTACCCAGCGCTATTACCAGAAGCAGACTCATCACCATAAGTGTCAGTGTGCTGAAGAAAGGGAAGGCAAAAATAAGCAGACCGAAAGCGGCATGGATTATCTGTCGTCGGTATTCATGTTCCATCTTTTCAATGCTTTCAAAGGCTACATGCATAGGGATCATTTTCGTTTTTGGTAGTTGAGTACTTGGTGAAAGTATAAATCAATAATGATTAATTCCATATGTCTCATCATGCTTTATTCTATCTGTTTATATATGTTTCTGATTATATATTTTGTTTTTGAAGCTTTTTACTGTTCATGCATGAAGATCAACTCAATTTTAGCATTCCGTAAAAAGGAATATATTAAAATATGAGGAGGCCTTAAAATCCCGGCTATTACAAAAACAGCACATCGTAAAGGGCTTGTTCATACAGTTTTGTCCATAACTTCTTTAAATGCAGACTGAAATGGAGGAAGCTCTTCCCGTGCGGTCATTTTCAATACAATTTCTCATTGAAGTGATATCCATGCAGGAAAAAATAAAAGAAATCGCATCCCGTGTCCGGGAGTTACGTGAGATATGTGGTATCTCACCCGAAAAGATGGCAGAGCTTGTGGACGTACCAGCCGATGTATACGGCAAGTATGAAAATGCTGAAGAGGACATGCCTGCAAGTGTCCTTTTTGAGATCGCCCAGCATCTGAATGTGGATATGACCGTGCTGCTCACCGGCGAGGATCCCAGGATGCATGTGTTCACAGTTACCAGGAAGGACAAAGGAGTAAGTGTCGACAGGCGCAGTGACTATAAGTACCAGAACCTGGCTGCAAACTTCATCCATAAAAAGGCTGAGCCCTTTGTCGTAAAGGTAGAACCAAAATCCGGGGATTCAAAACCATCTATGAACTCCCATCCCGGACAGGAGTTCGATTATGTGCTTGAAGGGACCCTGAAGATCGTTATCCACAACAATGAGATCATCCTTGAAGAAGGAGATTCGATCTTCTTTGATTCAGGCTATGATCACTGCATGCAGGCAGTAGGTGGAAAACCGGCAAAGTTCCTAGCAGTTATTTTATGATTCGGAGGAAAAATGGCTTCATTACTTAACAGGTATGTATCACAGACAGACTTTGATTCATACGAAGATTTTAAACAGAATTTCAGGATCAATATCCCGGACAATTTCAATTTTGCATATGATGTTGTCGATGTATATGCAGAGGAACAGCCGGAGAAAAAAGCACTAGGGATCAATATCCCGGACAATTTCAATTTTGCATATGATGTTGTCGATGTATATGCAGAGGAACAGCCGGAGAAAAAAGCACTAGTCTGGTGCGATGACAATGGCGATGAAAGAATATTCAACTTCAAGGACCTGGCGGAATACAGCAACAAAGCCGCGAATATCTTGAAGAAGTTCGGCATCAAGAAAGGTGACAGTGTCATGCTTATGCTCAAAAGCAGGTATGAGTTCTGGTTCTGTCTGCTTGGACTGCACAGGATCGGTGCCACAGCCGTCCCTGCCACCCACATGCTCACAAAGAAGGACATCGTCTACAGGGTGGAGCGAGGCAATATCAGTATGGTGATCTGTGCACCTGATGTAAATGTGCTGGACTACGTTGATGAGGCTTACGATGAAGTAAGCTCTATCCTCAGGACAAGGATCGCAATTGGCATGAAAAGAGACGGATGGATCTCCTTCGAGGAAGAACTCGAAGCTGAATCTGCTGAATTTGAAAGACCTGTTGGTGAGGAAGCTACAGACAATGATGACATATTGCTGAACTATTTCTCATCCGGTACCACAGGCTTCCCGAAGATGGTACTTCACAAGTTCACATATCCTCTGGCACATATCATTACCGCCAAGTACTGGCAGAATGTGGAGGACGGCGGACTGCATTACACAGTAGCGGATTCCGGATGGGCAAAATGTGAATGGGGAAAGATCTACGGCCAGTGGATCGCAGGAAGTGCTGTTTTTGTCTATGATTATGAAAGATTCGCTGCTGACAGGATGCTGGATAATGCCATAAAGTACGGTGTCACAACCTTCTGCGCACCCCCGACAATTTATCGCTTCCTTATCAGGGAGGACCTGAGTAAATATGATTTCAGCAACCTGAAGTATTGTGTGACAGCAGGAGAACCGCTGAACCCTGAAGTGTATGAAAAGTTCCTGGAGATCACAGGCCTTAAACTCATGGAAGGTTTCGGACAGACTGAGACCGTCGTTACCCTGGCTACATATCCCTGGCTTGAACCAAAGCCCGGTTCTATGGGACAACCTTCACCCGAGTACAGCATAGAGCTGCTCAATGCAGAAGGAAAGCCTGCCGAGGTCGGAGAGGAAGGCGAGATTGTGATCCACACAAGCTTTGGAAATCCTCCCGGGATATTTACAGGATACGGCTCAGAACCTGAGAGAACAGCAGCTGTCTGGCATGACGGTTATTACCATACCGGTGACATGGCATGGAAGGACGAGGACGGCTATTTCTGGTTCGTTGGAAGGGCCGATGATATTATAAAGACCTCAGGTTACAGGGTCGGTCCCTTTGAAGTTGAGAGTGCACTGATCGAGCACCCTGCTGTACTCGAATGTGCCATCACAGGTGTTCCCGATCCTATCAGGGGTCAGATCATCAAGGCCACCATAGTTCTTACAAAGAACTATACCGCAAGCGAGGAGCTGAAAAAGGAACTTCAGGACCATGTCAAGAAGGTAACAGCTCCTTACAAGTACCCGCGCGCCATCGAGTTTGTCACAGAGCTTCCAAAGACTATCAGTGGTAAGATAAGACGAGTGGAGATACGTGACCACGATAAAGAGCCGCAATAACTTATATAGAAGAAAGGCATTCCCGGACCAAAGCAGTTATTCTTATACGGGCTTTGTTCCTGTCCGGGAACTTTTATTTTAAATTATCATGAGGTTAGATACTATGTCAGATCTTCAGGAAAAAAAGGAACCTTACCCGGTTATCAATATTATTGAGTGTAAGGCATGCGGTCGTTGCATAGTTGCATGCCCTAAAGACCTTCTTAAATTAAGTGACGATCTCAACGAAAGAGGCTATCACTATGTGGAGTATGCAGGTGAGGGTTGCACGGGCTGTGCAAACTGTTACTATACATGTCCCGAGCCACTCGCAATAGAGATCCACATTCCCGTAAAAGAAAAATAAATATCAAGGTGATCAAAAGTGGCAACACAATTAGTTAAAGGAAATACGGCGGCAGTTATCGGTGCCCTGTATGCGGGTTGCGACTGTTATTTCGGCTATCCCATCACTCCCGCAAGTGAGATCCTGCAGGAAGCCTCCAAATACTTCCCACAGGTGGGAAGAAAGTTCGTGCAGGCCGAATCAGAGGAAGCTGCCATCAATATGGTATACGGTGCAGCATCAGCCGGACACAGGGTAATGACTGCATCCTCCGGTCCGGGTATCAGTCTGAAACAGGAAGGTATCTCCTATCTCGCAGGCTCGGAGCTTCCATGTGTAATAGTTGATATCATGCGTGCAGGTCCGGGTCTTGGTAATATCGGACCCGAGCAGGGAGATTACAGCCAGGTCGTCAAAGGAGGAGGTCACGGTAATTACAGAAACATCGTGCTTGCTCCAAACTCCGTGCAGGAAATGTGCGATATGGTGATCAAGGGCTTTGACCTTGCCTTCAAGTACAGGAACCCGGTTTTCGTGCTTGCGGATGGTGTGCTTGGCCAGATGGTGGAATCCATACAGTTCCCGGAAAAGTCAGTGCATCTCGAGATAGATACTTCGTGGGCCGTAAACGGTACCGCTGAAACAAGAGAGAATCTTGTTACATCCATCTTCCTTGACTTCAACCTGCTTGAGGATTTTAACTATAAGATACAGGAGAAGTATGCAACTATCAGGGAAAAGGAAGTTGACTATGAGGATTACATGACAGAAGATGCCTCCATCATCCTCGTTTCCTACGGAATCAGCAGCCGTATATGCAGGTCTGCTGTGGACCAGGCAAGGAAAGAAGGTCTTAAAGTGGGTCTTTTCAGGCCAAGGACCCTCTTCCCGTTCCCGGAAAAGGAACTCAGGGACATTGCCGATTCAAGGGATTGTACCTTTGTGTCCGTGGAAATGAGCAACGGACAGATGCAGGAGGATATTCAGCTTGCTGTGGGTTGTGACAGGGAAGTTGAACTTGTAAACCGCATGGGTGGAAATCTCATAACAATGGACCAGGTTATGGAAAAGATACGTGACATTGCTGCAAGGGAGGAGTGATCATGGCTGAGAAAATAATTAAGAGCGCAGGTCTGTATCCCGAATTCCCGCGTAAGGGAGGTGCAGCACCAACTGCAACTCACTACTGTCCCGGCTGCGGACACGGTATTATCCACAAGCTCATAGGTGAGGCAATGTCAGATCTTGAGATACAGGACCGCTCCATTATGATAAGTCCTGTAGGTTGTGCTGTCTTTGCTTATTATTACTTTGACTGTGGCAATCTCCAGGTTGCTCACGGAAGGGCACCTGCTGTTGGAACCGGTTCATCCCGAGCAGAAGATGATGCGGTGGTGATTGCCTATCAGGGAGACGGCGATCTTGCATCCATTGGACTCAATGAGACCATGCAGGCTGCAAACCGTGGTGAGAAGATTGCAGTATTCTTTGTTAACAACACGGTGTATGGAATGACAGGCGGTCAGATGGCACCGACCACACTGATCGGTGAGAAGACCGTGACCTGTCCTGACGGCAGGGACCCAAGATTTGCAGGTTATCCGCTTCACATGTGCGAGATTCTGGACAACCTCAAAGCTCCCGTTTTCATTGAAAGGGTCTCGATATCTGATATATCACACATAAGAAAAGCCAGGAAAGCTATCAAAAAGGCTCTTGAGATACAGCGTGACGGCAAGGGTTATGCCTTTGTGGAGATACTGTCAACCTGTCCCACAAACTTAAGGCAGGATGCGGAACAGAGTACCCGTTTTGTGAACGAGGAAATGGAAAAGGAATTCCCGCTTGGTAATTTCAGGGACCTCTCGGCAGAGACAGAACCACTGAAAAGAGGTGTAAGTGATTTCTCCAGGGAGTCAGTTGACAAATTATTCAACCTTGAAACAGAATCATCACCTGATGCAGTGCATGATCCGGATTTCCCTCAGGTGAAGGTAAAGGCTGCAGGTTTTGGTGGTCAGGGAGTACTGAGTATGGGACTTACCATTGCGCATGCAGGATGTAACGCAAGGCGTTTTGTTTCATGGTATCCTTCCTACGGACCCGAGCAGAGGGGAGGTACTTCCAACTGTTCCGTGGTCATATCAGGCGACTCCATAGGTTCCCCTGTTGTTTACACACCTGATATACTTGTAGCCATGAACCAGCCATCACTCGAGAAGTTCGCAGGTGATGTGAAAGAAGGTGGAGTTATTCTCTACGACTCGACCATCGGTGAGTGTGAAATTCCCGAAGGTGTCAGGGGAATAGCAGTACCTGCAATCAAAATAGCAGAAGAAGCAGGCTCTGGCAAGGCTGCAAACACTGTAATGCTCGGTGTTATGCTGGCTCTCGGGGTCACAGGTCTTTCAGAGGATGATTTCAGGTCCGCGATTGCCGAAACATTCTCCAAAAAGCCAAAGCTTGTTTCTTTGAACCATGATGTGCTGGATGCAGCAGTTACTTGGGCAAAGGAAAATGTATAAGTTCATTCAGGCTTTAAAAAAGCCTGAGTAATTTTCTTTTTTTGCAGAACTATTTATAGTTGAAAAATCAAAGCTTATTCGGGAGCGGTAAAAATGAATGAAGATGATTTTAACGAATCGGATGTAATCGAAGCAACTGACGAGAACTGGGAAGAACTCATTGAGAATCAGGAAAAACCAATGGTTGTTATGTTCTATCTTCCGACATGTGCCCATTGTAAGGATATAGAACCTTATTTCAGACAATATGCAACTGAATTCCGGGATTCATGTACATTCATAAGGATGAACGGCCTGCTTAGTGCCAGAACTGCAAGGCGATATGCTGTCAGGGCAACTCCGACATTCAAGTTCTTCTGCCGCGGAAAGCCCATAAAGGAAGAAGTGGGTATGGTCTATCCATCCATACTTCGAAAATCAATTGAGGACCTGGTAAGGCACGGTAACGAATGTGTACTACACACAACTCCAATGCCCGATGAGGTTTCTCCCTACGAGTAAGACGGGATAAGATCCAGTCTGCCCTTGATATTTTTATTCCTGCTACCGGCAGACAAATAAGTGTCTACTCTGTATTATTTCTGATATGATCCGTGAATGCATTCTTTCTGAACTTGACTTTTTACCCCTGTTAACACCTCCGGAAAAACAGGGAAAAGATTCTGATCATTATTTCGTATTCAAGGATCGGGAAATATTACTCATATCCGACGAAGACAGCATTTTTTTGCCGTCAGCAGATCATCTGTCATCTCTTGGTGTCGATCTTCAAAGAGAACAGTATCTTGGTGAGTTCCGGAATTCTTCATGTTTTGCAGCTAAAATTGCAGACGATTTTGCAGAGAATGACAGTATCATATTTGAGGATCTCAGAAAACTGCCCGGAATTATCGGAGAATCTATGGCAGCTGTGGCAGGGAGGGCTGTACATCTGCTTGAATGGGACTTCAACACCCTTTACTGTGGACGATGTAGTACCGCAACCTTCAGGAAAGAAGATGAGAGAGCCAAACAATGTCCTGATTGCGGTCTGCTTTTCTTCCCGAAGATCTCTCCTGCTATTATCGTTATGATCGAGAAGGATGACAGGATCCTTATGGCAAGATCACCTCATTTCCCCTCAGGTCGTTATGGTCTGATAGCTGGTTTTGTGGAACCCGGTGAGTCCATTGAAGAGGCTGTTGTCAGGGAAGTTATGGAAGAGGTGGGCCTCTGTATTACAGATATCTCATATTTTGGTAGTCAACCATGGCCGTATCCTGATTCCTTAATGATCGGGTTCACAGCAAAATACAGAGATGGGGAGATTCGTTTTATTGATGGAGAGATAGAAGATGCCGGGTGGTTTAGCTGTGACGAGATACCACATGTCCCTGGGAGTAACAGCATATCTGGAGAACTTGTGGAATATTTTATGTCCAGAAGTCGAACATAATCTTTTTTTTAAATTAGAATGGTAGCGGCGTTTTCTGGCTACATAGTTTGGAAACATTTTTTATATTTTTATACCCGTCTGGCCAGATATTTAAGCTTTTGCTTACAAAAGGATAATGTATAGTGCCATTTTATGCACATATAATCTATTTAAATAGTAATAAATATCATCTTATTATAGGTTATAAGAAGGTGAGTGGATTGATACAAAGAATTGTAGTATATACACTTGTTAGTTTGTTATTTTTACTTGCATTTACGCAGGTAGGTGCCGCATTAACATATTCGGGAGGAGGAGAGTGGAATTATTCTGAAGAAATTACAATCTCGGAGAATTCCGGTCAGAACCTTGTAAATTACCAGGTACTTCTCATTCTGAACAGCTCCAACTTCGACTTTTCCCTGGCTGAATCCGAAGGTGAGGACATCCGTTTCACCTCAGGTGATACGCAGCTCAAACACTGGGTTGAGGAATGGGATGCAGAGGATGAAACTGCACGTGTCTGGGTAAGAGTGCCATATATCGCTGCCAACGGGAATGCAAGAATAGAAATGTATTATGGTAATCCTGATGCAAGCGACGTAAGTTCAGGTCCTTCCACCTTTGAACTCTTCGATGATTTCAGCAATTTCAATATCAATTTCGGTAAATGGGACCAGTACTATACCGGCGGGGGTGAGGTTGACGTGACAGGAGGTACTCTCCAGCTTATAGTTCCGAAATTCCACCCCGAAGATGTCGCACAGGTAAAATCCGATGATGATTTTCCTGTTAACTCAATGCTCGTTGTAAAAAGAAAAAAGGTCACAACAGGATCTGATACCCGCGGACCGATAATAGAGCAGGGATTTGTGGATCCCAATAATCAGAACCGAAATCAGGTAATTGTTCGTACCGAACTTGAGAACGAGACATATGTATCCTGGGTGCTTGAGAATGAGAAAAGTGATGCACGATACTTCCCGAAGGACACCGCTTCCCTGAACGTAGCCGAAGACACATGGTATACTACAGGTGTTGCCTGGTATATGGTGGATGAACTAGGCAGGGTTGCTTTCTTTGAGAATGGTGAGAGAGTGGGCAGTATGGATCTGGCATCCACCGAGGAAGAGAACTACGTACCTGTTGAAGAAATGAAAGCATATCTCTTTGCAAGCACTTATTCCGATGTTTCGAAGAATATGGGATATGCAGCCTTTGACTATGCATATGTGCGTAAGTTCGTATCTGATGAGCCAACTGTCAGCATTTCCGGTACTACTGCGTCTGAAGAGGAAGCAAAACTTTCCGAGAATACCAGTTCTGAGACAACTCCCGCACCCGTGAAGATCAATGTCACACCCCCCGACGGCAAGATAAATGCCGTCAGGATCTTTGATGCAGCCGGGTACAATGACTCGATGGTTGCTGATATGAGGGAAAGCGGCCTTAATATGGTAATGCTGAGAGTGACTCCTGATAACATATGGGGTCTTGAGAGATTCGTAAAGAATGCTCATGACAATGATATGCTTGTCTATGCCATGATACTCAGTGATCCCACAGGTGTCACAGAGGATAACTCTGCATCTGTACAGGAGACCGTATCTGCAATCACTGATTATAATAATAAGTCGCTGGCACGCTATGACGGGATAAGTATTGCACTGAACCCGTGTGCTGAAGATTCGGAGGCTGCCTGTGAGGACAATCTGATGCTGGTTGAGGGCATACGTGAGAGCACGGATAATTCCCTGCCACTTGCGGTAGACGTGCCTTTTTCATATGACAGGTCGTCAATTGGGGAGGTAGCGGATTATGTTGAACTGTTTGTGATCCTTACCTATGATGCAGAGGGTGATTCACTGGATTCGACTGCTGATATCGTGGATTCCGTTGCAGCCAAGATGGGTGAGGTAAGGGCTGCAGGCGGGGATGCGCTGATCAGTGTAGCAGTCGATGATGGTTTCATGACGGATGACAATGTGCAGGAGCTGCTTGAAGGATTGCAGGACTATTATGCACAGGATTCCGCGTTCATGGGTACCGAGATCGTGGTCTATAGTGAGTATCTCGATTATATAGAGGCAACCACAGGCAGTACCGAAGAAAGTGGTCCGATACCGGGTATTCCGGGATTTGGTATTGTTCTGGCTGTTGCTGCTGTAATCACAATGGTATTTATGATGAGAAAAGAATGATGTGATTAATCACATCATTTTGTTTTTATTTTTCAGCTCTGTTTTTCCTTCAGCAGATCAACTGCCATATCCCTTAGCTTGAACTTCTGGACCTTGCCGCTTGCTGTAAGCGGATATTCTTCCACGAAGAACACATGCTTGGGCACCTTGTAGCGCGCTATCCTTGCAATACTGTAGTCGCGGACGTCCGCCTCAGTGATATCGGTACCATCGGAAGTGATAACAAAAGCACCAACGATCTCCCCGTATTTTTCATCGGGAATACCGACCACCTGTACGTCCTTGATACCGGGCATGGTGAACAGGAATTCCTCGATCTCCCTGGGATAGATGTTCTCCCCGCCACGGATGATCATGTCCTTGATACGACCTGTGATCTTGTAATAGCCGTCTTCATCCACAGTCGCAATATCACCGCTGTGCAGCCATCCATCCTCATCTATTGCCTTTTCTGTCATTTCAGGCATCTTGTAGTATCCTTTCATGACATTGTAACCACGACAGCATATCTCACCAGGTACGTCGGGTTCGACAATTTCTCCGGTTTCGGGGTCGATGATCTTTACTTTTATATCAGGCATGGAGGTTCCCACCGTACTCACACGGCGCTCGATAGAATCATCAGTGCTGGTCTGGGTGAAGACAGGTGATGCTTCGGTAAGTCCGTACGCGATGGTGATATCCTTACAGTGCATATCGTTGATAACACGTTTCATTGCCTCAATGGGACACGGTGGTCCTGCCATGATACCTGTCCTGAGGGATGAGAGGTCGAACATCTCGAACATCGGGTGGCTGAACTCGGCAATGAACATTGTCGGCACACCATAGAGTGCAGTACATTTCTCTTTCTGGACCGCAGCCAGCACCATGAGAGGGTCAAAGAGCTCGAGCATGACCAGCGTTCCGCCGTGGGTCAGGGTTGCAAGCACTCCGAGTACTATCCCGAAACAGTGGAAGAGTGGGACCGGAAGACAGAGCCTGTCATCCTGGGTGAACTTCTGGCGCTCACCGATATAGTATCCGTTGTTGAGGATATTGTAGTGTGTCAGCATTACACCCTTCGGGAATCCTGTTGTACCTGAGGTGTACTGCATGTTGATGACATCATCTTTGTCGAGTGTACTCATTATCTCATGGATATCCTCGTCACTTCTTTGCTGTCCCAGCAGGAAGAGCTCACGGGTATTGTACATTCCCCTGTGTTTTTCCTGACCGATGAAAATGACATTCTTCAGATGTGGGAACTTTTCACTCTTCAGGTTCCCACGGCTCTGGGTTTTGAGTTCGGGAACAAGTTCGTAGATCGTCTCGATATAGCTTACGTCCCTGAAACCGTCGATTATGGCAATGGCTTTCAGATCGGCCTGCTTCATGAGATACTCTACTTCATGTATCCTGTATGCGGTGTTGACTGTAACAAGGACAACACCTATCTTTGCCGTTGCGAACAGGAATGTAAGCCAGTCAGGCACGTTGGTAGCCCATATACCTACATGGTCACCCTTTTTTATTCCGATCTCAAGCAGGCCCTTGGCCAGCATATTGACCCGTTCGTCGAATTCCTTATAGGTGAATCTCAGGTCCCTGTCAGGGTAGATTATGAATTCCCTGTCAGGATCATTTTTGACCTGTTTTTCGAAAAAATCACCAATTGTATCATCAGTAAAAGTCATGGTTAGGTCTCCCGGGATTTATTTACAACTGCTCTCCTCTTCCTGGAAGTGCTTTTCAAGTTCCTTTCTTATATCATCCGGTATCGATACGGATTTTTTATTGATAAAATCGTAGTGAACAATGGTAGATCTGCCGATAGCACCTTTTTTACCATTCTGCCATGCTTCCTGGATGACAGTGAAAGACGAGTTTCCGATCCTTGAAATGTAGGTTATGATATCGACATCATATCCGTAGAACATCTCTCCCACGTAATCATATTCTGTCCTTGCCATGATGAGTTTCCAGTTCTCGTAGCTTAAGTCAAGGTCAGGGGTAAAGAGCCTGAATACGGGATTACGTGCCTGTTCGAACCAAATGGCTATGGCAATATTATTGGCATGTTTCAGCCCGTCGATATCACCGAATCTCGGAGTTACAGTTGTTTTGAACATGTTGATCTTCTTTTTCAGTAAGGAGCGTATACAATTGCAAGTATCTGCGCGTCGCTGTCCTTTGCATAGACATGGTGTGGTATTACGGAATCATAGTAGATGCTGTCACCAACACTGAGACTGTATCTTTCTTTGCCGTAGACGATCTCTATCTCACCTTTGAGCACATAGATGAACTCCTCTCCCTCGTGGGATGAGAGTTTTTCTTCTTCTGACCCGGCCGGGTGTACATCGATCAAAAAGGGTTCCATATGGCGGTCTGCCTTGTTTGCGGCCAGGGAGAAGAATTCCAGGGTACTGTTATCACATTTTTCGCAGTTGCCTGAGAAGTGCATGACATTTTCGGATTTTCCGGATTTTACAACAACAGGAGCTTCATGGGGCATATCATCAAGGAAGGTACCAAGCCTTACACCCAGAGCGCGGGCGATCTGCAAAAGCGGTGTAAGGGACGGGACAAGTGCTCCGTTCTCAAGCTCTTTGATCAGTTCGGTATTGGTATTGCTTGCTTCTGCCAGTTCCTCAACTGACATTTCGCGCGATTCTCTTAGCTGGCGAATTTTGCTGCCTATAATGTTTTTGTCTGCCATAGTGTTTACCTCCAACGGTTTTTCGTGAAAAACAAATGAACGTTAGGCTTATGATATTTTCATTTATAATGATTACTAATCAGATTTCAGCATAAATGACAGAGGATAGTTAAATTCCTTGCTGGTATCAACTTGTGTACATCTGTAAAAAAACAATTGCTTAGGTATATATCCCAGTAGTTACAAAATAATTTGAAATACCAATAGGTGATTAAAAAATGCACTACGGACTTGGGATCGATGCAGGCGGGACCTACACGGATGCGGTTATCATCCGGGGTTCTGACGGAGCGGTTGTTGATACAAAGAAATCTTTTACCACATACCCGGATCTTCAGAGGGGGATAAAGAAAGTTCTTGATTCCCTTGATCAGGACATCCTGAAAGATGTTAACCTGGTTTCGGTTTCGACAACGCTTTCAACCAATTCCCTGCTTGAGGGGACAGGTGCACCTGTGGGCCTCATACTGGTAGGGGAGCACATTGTCGAGAAGGACCTGCCCACCGATCACGTTAAATGGATATCCGGAGGCCATGATACCAGAGGTGATGAAGAATACCCCCTGGATCTGGATTCTGTCTGGGATTTTGCAATAAATACAAAGGACAGGGTGGCTGCATATGCTGTCTCGGCCTACTTTGGTGCACGCAATCCCGAACACGAATTGAAAGTAAAAGAGGTCATAACAGAGATCACCGGAATGCCGGTAGTCTGCGGACACGAACTGTCTCAGGAACTTGGTGCATATGAAAGAGCCGTTACTGCCGTCCTGAATGCACAACTCATCCCAATCACCTATCATTTTGTAAATTCCGTGATCAAGGATATCAAAAGCCGCGGGATCCATGCCCGTATGCTCATGCTCAAATGTGACGGTTCTGTCTATAATATCGAGGATGCCCTTGAAAAACCCATAGAGACAATTTTCTCAGGACCTGCGGCCAGCCTGCTTGGCGCCTCCTATCTCTCAAAGATAGAAACATGTGCGGTTATTGATGTAGGGGGCACCAGCACGGATGTTTCCATGCTTCACCATGGTGTGCCAGAGATAAGTTCTTCGGGGGCTGTTGTTGGAGGCTGGAAGACAAGGGTCAGGGCAATGAAAATGGAAACCTCTGCAACCGGTGGTGACAGTCATATCTGGGTAAAGGATGAAAGGATACATACCGGCCCCAGAAGAGTGATCCCTCTCTGTGTGGCTGCCAGCATATATCCTGGCTTTGGCAATAAACTCAAACGCAGCAGGATCATTTCAAGAAGCCTGCTCAATGAGAACTACCAGCCGACAAAATTCTTTGTGGCAACAGGTTATAAAGCCCTGGGTCTGAGTAAGCAGGAAGAAGAAATCCTTGCACTTGTTGGGGATGAACCTGTCTCCATCAATGAGCTTTCCATATCACTGAAAAGAGATCCTTCTTCGGAGGTTCTGGACGCGCTCATGAACAAGAGGCTGCTTCAGGCAGTAGGTTTTACACCCACCGATGCCCTGCATGTGCTCGGCCTGTACAATGAATGGGACGGCACTGCAGCGGAGGCGGGAGCTGCCAGTCTTTCCAGGTATGTCCATGAAGGCAAACACGAATTCTGCATGTCTGTAAGAGAAATAGTGGCAAAGAACATGGCTGCGGATCTGATGTCTTTTATCCTGCCACATCATCCTTCGGCTATGATAGCTGATCTGCTGGACAGTACATATCCTGCAAAATTCAAGGTGGAGATTCCTGTGGTACTGCTTGGCGGGCCCGTAAAGGCATATGCAGATGAACTGCGCTCGATTATCGATGCCGAAATTATCGTACCCGAGTTTGCGGAGGTTGGCAATGCAGTGGGTGCTCTTGCAGGAAAGGGCGTAAAGAGGATAGAGATCTCCATCGTACCCGCATCGATACAGAACCCGGATGAGGATTTTCTTGTATTTTCACCTGCTGGCAGGGAGCGCTTTGAGACATATGCACAGGCAGTTGAGTTTTCAACCGAACTCGGTAAAAAGCTTGTTCTGGATTATGAGAAAAGATGTGGAATACTCAAAGAGGATACGAAGATCAGCGTTTCAAAAAAGACCCATTCACCTGACAACTGGTCACATCCTCCTCTTGAAACAAAGATAACTGTTGTAGGTGTCGGGAATCCAATGATGGTGCTGAAAGAATAAAAGGCATAACGGTAAAAATCCAGCAAATTAATCTGGCACCAAGCAAACATTTTGTCCGAAAAATCGTATTTTCACCGATAATTTGGGCAATTGATGTGCTTATTGAGTACAAAGTGATGAAATTGTGCCATAGTAATTAGAAAATTATATGTTTTAGTAAAATTATATATGCTGTAAGATGCTAACAATGCAGAAATTATTGATCTTAACGAGTCTTTTGATTTTGATCACTGCGACAAATGTACAAGGTTCATGGCCTCCGGAAGCGGGTGAACTATCGTACCAGATTGACAAATCTGACCGAATTGCTGCTGGAAATGTAACTGATATTCAGGAATATCCTGAATACTCAGTGGTAATAATAAAAGTGGATGAATGGTTAATGGAACCACTTCCATCAGCTGAAATCGAAGTAATTACGGAAATTGGTTCTACATATATCAACAACAATGAACCTCGGTTTTACAAAGGTGAATCAGTTATCCTGATGCTTCAGGACATAAACGTAACTGAAAACAGATTTGAAGTAACGATTGGTGAACCCGGAAAACACCCTGTTACCGATAGGGATGAAATAATAAGTGAGCTGGAATCGATGAAAGAACCTGATAATGCACTCTCATTTATTGAAAGTTATGTCTTAATACTTGTTTTCGTATGTGTTGGTTTCATGTTACGAAGATCATAAAATTAATGGTGGAATTGGCATGGGGTTCGACAAAGATTTCAGAAATCCGAAAAAGCTGGGGATGATATTGGTACTGTTTTTGCTAAGTTCCATGCTATTCACAGGGGGATGTGTTGACCTCGGAGATAAAGCAAAAGATGAGATAGGAGTTAAAATAGATGGGTATACCAATGTATATGATTCATCAACTATTAATGTCAACTTCGAAGAAAACAATCAGACTCTTAGAAATGTGAGTACGCTGGCATCGCAATACTATTCTGTTGAAGATGTTTCTCCGACTGAGGGCATACCTCCCGAAAATACTGATATATTGCCTTCACAATTTGAAAACAACTCTACTATTTACCTTGTAAAAGTACGGGTCCCACCTGATGAAAAAATGTTTGATGATGAATATCCAGAATATCTAACATTCTTCGTTCATCAGGATGAGACTAGTATGGCATGGTCCGCAATTCCTCGAAGTACCAGTAGTTATCCACAAGAGTTTGTTGCTGACATTGTGAAGCTATCGTTTAATGTATCTGGTAGGGAAAGTGATATATATGCTGAAATGTTCCGTGAAAATAAAATCTCAGAGGTATCCATTCCACATCAACCTGAAGTCAGATCCATCTTTGCCTACCTGAACGAAAGTGGAGATCCGAGTATAAAGCCTCTTGGAAATGGAAATTATTTGATCGAATTCTTTAATGATTCTCTGCCTTATGAATATAAAACTGCAGGAAATATTTTTGTTCATACTCAATACTTAAAAATAACCCATACTAAAGAAAGTGCCAGATATGAAATCATGATCGATAGGTCGGGAAACCTAAACGCAGATATCGGGACATGGCTCGATGGTGTTTCACTTGAAGAAGGGAAAGTGGTCCTTAAGACCATGTTTGAAGATATTGGACTAAATGCAGATCTTGTTGATGAAATGGAATTTGGATTGACGGTTGCATGAAACTAATATATTTGTAATTACCAGCTGATGACATTTCCATAAGTGATAATGCCAGTAACTGCGTTAGTAGTCAATGAAAGAGGTAAGGTACTGTACACTTTGACCGAATAATACTATTTTGTCCGAAAATTTGTGTTGTTGTCCGATAAATACCTTATTTTTCGGACAAAGCTCAAGTAAAGAAAAATCTATAAACTTTGTCCTGCAACTATGATTGATGAACAGATTCATCGATCTTCTCAGGGAATCGAAGCACTGTGTCTTTCTCAGTGGTGCCGGTATTTCCACACTTTCCGGTATTCCTGATTTCAGAGGCAGCAATGGTATCTATAAGAAGTTCGATGCCGATAAGATATTCGATATAGATTATTTTTATTCCGATCCTGATTATTTCTATTCTCACTCAAAGGATTTTATCTACAACGTTCATGAGAAAGATCCCAATATCATTCACCATGTACTGACAAGACTTGCTAAAACAGGTATGGTGAAAACCGTGATAACGCAGAATATCGATCTTCTGCATCAAAAAGCAGGATTGGAGAATGTCATCGAACTGCACGGTTCTCCTGAAAATAATACCTGTCTGTCATGTGGAAAAACATTTTCCTATGAGCATATCGCAGATATAGTAAGAGATGACCTGATTCCGCGGTGCGATGAATGCAATGGTCTCATAAAACCAAATATTACCTTTTTCGGGGAGATGCTTGATCATGAAGCTATCACAAGAGCAATTGATGAAAGTTCCCGTGCCGATCTCTTTGTGGTAATAGGCTCTTCACTCGTAGTACATCCGGCAGCTTCACTACCTCTTTATTCTGTCAAAAATAACGGCAAGCTCGTGATAGTAAATAATAAAAAAACTCCTCTGGATGAATATGCAACCCTGCGATATGAGGATCTGGGGCTCTTTTTTGAGATTCTTGACTCTTATTTCAGGGATGAATAAAATTTCCGGAGCTCACTCATAAGATTCCGTTCTGTGGATTGGAATCTGGTTAATAAAGATTTTTTGTATTCATATTCCTGCATACCTGAATTAGAATAAAGCATCATCAGTCTGGATGCATAAGTAATGGCATTTAAGCTGAATACAAAACAAGGAGTATCTTAAGTATTTGCCGGAGATTAATTCAAAGTGGATGGCTCTTATTTAAAAGCGTGAACCATCCTGTAACATTTATTCCGGATATTCGAAGGTGACTTCCAGTACACCATTCCTGCATGAAGATGTGGCCGTTTCCGGATCCACCTTGGTTGGTAGTCTGACGATTTTTGACTCACCCACACCGTCAATGATCATATTGATCTCGACTTGTATATCTGAAGCAAAATATTCGATGCAGTCTTCATCGACTCCCAGATCAGCGATCAGATGCACTTTGTCACCTGTCTGCTGTACTTCAATGAAAGGTTCTTGTTTCAGGATATAGAAATTTCCCTCTTTTTCCTCTTCATCGTGCTGTTTCACAGGCTTCCTCCCCTCAAAACCAAAGATTGTCGGATTCTTCCCAGGCTGATTGATAATAGTGAAACCATGAACCACGGACCTATTGTTTTCATTGATGGCATCGTCGAACATGCCCAGTATGTGTTCAATCAACTGGTCAATCGTTTCGATCTTTTTTTCATTGGACTCATCGTCATTTCCATGACGTCTATTATCGTCCATTGTTTCATCTCCATTTATATTTGCGTTTTCTTCATTTATATGACTATGCTTATAGCTGATTTTCGTTCTATCTTATGCGAACAAGTTCTATATATAATATGCGTCCGCAGGAAGCAGCTATCTTAAACCGGAACCGAACAATTATTTATCTGTGTACTTACCTCTAATGGACTATATCGCGAACTAGCTATAAAATGAGGAAAACTAATGGCTTCAAAGGAATTACCATTTACAGAGGAAAAGATCAAAGAGATAATCTCCGAACATCCAACTCCATTTCATATATATGACAGAAAGGCAATCCTTGAGAATTCAAGGAAACTGAAAGAAGCCTTCAGCATCGTTAACGGCTTCAAGGAGTATTTTGCAGTAAAGGCTCTCCCTAATCCTTACATCATGGAGATCTTAAAAAGGGAAGGTTTCGGTGCGGACTGCAGTTCTCTGGCTGAACTTGTTCTCGCGGAAAAGACCGGAATTGTGGGTGAGAACATAATGTTCAGCTCCAACGATACACCTGCCGAGGAATTCGTCAAGGCAAAGGAACTTGGTGCCATCATAAATCTGGATGACATCAGTCATATCGAATATCTTGAAGAGACTGCAGGTCTTCCCGAGCTTGTATGCTGCCGCTACAATCCCGGTTCCCTGAAAGAGGGTAATGCCATTATAGGAAACCCTGAGGAGGCAAAATACGGTTTCACAAGAGAGCAGCTTTTTGAGGGTTACAGGCTGATGAAGGAAAAAGGTGTAAAGAGGTTCGGACTCCATACAATGGTTGCATCCAACGAACTGGAACCAGATTATTTTGTTGAGACAGCAAGAATACTGTTCGAACTGGTTGCAGAGCTTTCAAGGGAACTTGACATAAGCTTTGAATTCGTGAACCTCGGAGGAGGTATAGGAGTTCCTTACAGGCCTGACCAGGAGCCTGTATCCTATGAAAGAATAGCAGAAGGTGTAAGGGATGCCTATGATGAATATATAAGGGCCAATGATCTGCATCCTCTTAAGGTGTATCTTGAATGTGGCAGGGTAATCACAGGTCCCTACGGATATCTTGTGACAACTGTCAGGCATCTCAAGCATATCTACAAGGATTATGTGGGTACTGATGCCAGTATGGCAAACCTCATGCGTCCAGGAATGTACGGAGCCTACCATCACATAACCGTTCTTGGAAAAGAAAAGGATGAGCCCACACATCTATACGATGTTACAGGTTCCCTGTGTGAGAATAACGACAAGTTTGCCATTGACAGGCTCCTTCCGGAGGTTGAAAGAGGCGATATCCTCGCAATTCATGATGCAGGTGCCCATGGACATGCAATGGGCTTCAATTACAACGGCAAGCTTCGTTCTGCGGAGATACTGCTCAATGAGGACGGAAGTTTTAAACAGATAAGAAGGGCCGAAACACTGGATGACTACTTCGCCACGCTGGACTTCAGTGGCCTGGATGATATCTGAGTTATCCTTCAAGAATAGGCTTATAAGGACATTCTGAATGTCCTTTATTTTTTTGAGCTTTTAATATAAGCTCTGCATATCTTTTTACTTTTATTTTTCTGCTATTTTATAATTTAATTTCATAAATTACTTATACTTGGTCACTATCCACTTACCTTATTGTTCGACTAAGTTAAGAAAAAGGTGTTTTTATGACCAGACAGACAATAACGTTTTTAATCGTTCTATCGGTCTTGTTTTCATTTTCGTTAGTACCTGCCACTGCAAAGTCCGACGGGATTGAAAAAGTACCGGTTATGATCAGCTTCAAAGGAAAAGCAGATGCAGAACTTGTGAAGGCACATGGTGGAAATGTAAAGTATGAATATTCTATCATTCCTGCGGTAGCCGCAGAACTTCCACCAAAGGCAATCGAAGCTCTGTCAGAGAATCCAAATGTGGAGATAATCGAGCAGGATGCTCAGGCTCAGGTTCTGGAAGATGATATTCCCTGGGGTGTAAGCAGGATCAATGCTGATGACACACAGGCAGCAGGTTTCAATGGCAGTGGGATCAAAGTTGCAGTGATCGATACAGGTGTTGATTATAACCATCCGGACCTTGCTGCAAACTATCTTGGTGGCTATGATTTTGCATACAACGATGCAGATCCTATGGACGATTATGGTCACGGAACCCATGTAGCTGGAACAATCGCAGCAGCAGATAATGGATTTGGAGTTCTTGGTGTTGCCCCTTATGCAGGATATTACTCAGTAAAGGTCTGTGATGAAACAGGAGTCTGTTACTACAGTGATATAGCAGCCGGTATCGAGTGGGCTGTAAATAACGGCGCGGATGTAATCTCAATGAGTATCGGCGGCTCATCTGACAGCTATACTTTAAAGAATGCGGTAGACAGTGCATATGAGAGTGGTGTTGTCGTAGTTGCAGCTGCAGGTAATACCGGAGACTCTGTGATCTACCCTGCAGGATTCGATTCTGTTATTGCGGTTGCAGCAACTGACTATTATGACAACAGGGCTTCCTGGTCATCCTACGGACCTGAAGTCGAGCTTGCAGCTCCCGGTGTTGGCATAATATCCACACTCATGGGTGGTTCATACGGCTCCAAGAGCGGTACAAGTATGGCCACACCGCACGTATCAGGAGCAGTTTCCCTTTTGCTCAATACTGATGTGTCCGGTACATCCTATGATGCAGATAATGACGGAGTATGGGACCCTGCAGAGGTCCGTTCAAGACTCCAGGACACTGCTACCGATATTGGTGCCACCGGTAAGGATAATTATTACGGATACGGTCTTGTAAATGCTCTTGCAGCAGTAAACGGCTTCAGTCTGGCAGTACCTGGAGACGACACATCAGATGGATCCACAGAAGAACCTGCCGATGATTCTGTTGATGATGGTTCATCCACAGAACCTGCACCGGAAGATCCTGCACCGTCTGTCACGATGTATGTCAGTAGTCTGGATGTTGTAACTGATTCAGTCCTAAGAGGCAAGAAAAACTATTTCGTATGGGCTGATGCAACTGTAGAGATCACGGATGCAGATGGTAATCCTGTTTCAGGTGCAACTGTTACAGGTGACTGGAGTGGACTGGTAACAATGACAGCTTCAGGTGTTACCGATGCTGACGGTGTGCTTGTACTGAGTTCCGATCAGCAAAAGAATCCTGATGGTACATTCACCTTCACGGTGACAGATGTTTCACTTGAAGGGTATGAATACGACTCTTCACTGAACACTGCTACGGCAGACAGTGCAGCATACTGAATATCGAATTCTTTGTAATTCCGGGTATTTCCCGGAATTCAATTCTTTTTTATTTTCATCGGATTTACAGTTCGCTTTTTATTAATTCAAGACAATGTCTTGTATGATTGCACATGAGGATTGAGACATCAAAGCAGGCGGAACTGATAGATATAACCGATCAAGTCCGTGAACATATCAGAAAAAGTAATGTGCAGCAGGGCATATGCGCTGTCAGCACCAGACATACGACAACAGCGGTTATAGTGAACGAGAATGAATCCGGTCTCCGTAAGGATATACTCTCCTTGCTCGGGAAGCTTGTTCCCGAGAATGCCGGTTATTCACACGACCGGATCGATGACAATGCACATGCTCACCTGAGAGCGGTCCTGCTTGGCAGCAGCGAGACATTACATGTCGATAACGGTAAACTCATGCTTGGTACGTGGCAGAGCATATTCTTTGTGGAACTTGACGGGCCCAGAACAAGGAATGTGGATATTACGGTTATTGGCAAATGAGCTTAAGAGGGATTTGGCTTTAACTTAACAAAAAGTAAAAATTCAAAAAAATAATCCGCTTGCCCGGATTTTCAGCTTTTTTTATGGTTCAGAACTCCTTGCTGATCCTGTCTGCAAGTTCTGCTATATTATCCGTACTCGGATGGGTCTCAACGATCGTGTGCATGGATCCGCCTCCATCGTTCTCAGCTCTCGGAATTATGTGAACATGAACATGAGGTACCGTCTGACCGGCAACTTCTCCGTTATTTATACCGACATTCAGACCCTGGGCATCCAGTGTTTTCTCAACAGCCTTTGATATTCTGTTCACAGCCTCAAAAAGAGTTGAAGTATCGTTTTCTTCCATTTCAGTAAAACGTGGAATATGCTTTTTCGGAAGTACAATGGTATGGCCTTCTGAACAGGGATAGATATCCAGAAAAGCGTAAACGAACTCATCTTCGTATACTTTGTGAGAGGGGATCTCCCCGGAAATGATCTTACAGAACAGACAATCCATGCTTATCACCTTTATCAAGTTGGAAATTCAATTATTTATCATTGTTGGAGTCTGGTAATTTAACATGTTATTTCCTGATTTGCTATACGGCAATAAGGATATGGTCTTATACCATACGAACACAATTAATTAGTGATACTATGTTGATAGACAATAAGTGGGCAGTAGCGTTGGGGGTACTGATCGCAGGGATCCTTGTGCTATCAACCCCAGTACTGGCAGCCAATGCAGTTGACGGTAACATAAGCAATGATACCGATACTGCAAACGAGACAAGTACAGCAAGCAATGATCTTTTCGAGGAGCTGGATCAAAGTGTTAACGAATACAACCAGAATCTTTCAATCCTTCCGCAGTTGATACTGACAGTAGCCGGGGATGATGTGATATTTGCTGACATTGAAATGAATGATGGAAACAATCTCATGGTCACAGCGGTAACCAATAGCGGTGAAGTCACCGGTTTCCGTGAGGTTTCATCGGCCAGTGAAGTAGAATCTACAGTAGAGATAACAACAACCGAAGATGTTGTAAGAGAAGTACTTGCTTCTGACAGGCCGCTGAGTACGTTTATGGATTCGGTGGATCAGGGTGAATCAGAAGTGGAAGTGGATGGTTTCATTAAAAATGCAGCTCTGAGAACCCTTGAAGCGATATATTGAATTCGTTCTTAAGTGAATTCTGTTTCGCTTACACTTGTTTTTTTTGCTCTTCAATCTCTTCTTTATATTTTTCTATCCTGCTGTCGTTCAGCAGATTCTCCACATTGACCACATTCACATGATCCAGCTTGTCCACAGGATCCTTGGTGTGTATAACGATATTCTCGTCTTCAATATAAAAGAACAGGATTTCCCCGTTGAAAGGTGCTCCCTCCCTTATTCTCCATATCTTGTCAAGCTGCCGGATGAGAACCTTTTCTACCTTACTGCTTAGCTTAGTGTATTCGTCCAGTTCTTGCTCTGTCAGGAATAGATCCATTGCAAATCCCCTTTATTTGTAGTTTTGATTATCATTTATTTAAACACATATGGTTGTGTACAGACAAAGTTATTTAGATTATGAAAATGAATTTTCTTCCCGGGAGACGATGACACGCTTTAGAATAAATAAAAAGATACTGATATCCGCTTCGGCTGCAGTTATCCTTCTTGCCGCATTGTCATTTTCATATCTGGATTTTGGTTTCTCTTCAAGTGAAAATATGGCAAATTCCAATTCAGGTGCTTACTCAACAGGTAACGGGACGGATCATGCTCCTGAAAATATTTTTCTTTTTGTAGAAAAGAACCAGATGTATGATGAAGCTTTAAGTAAAAAAATAGCTAACCAGCTTGAATCAGAAGGATTTGATGTCTCAGTTGCCTCTGACTCAGGCTTACAGGCAGACTATCCCTACCCGGCCTTGTTCGTATCTATAACAGATGAAGATATATCTTATACTCCGTTCTCTGCGGAGTCGGAAATTGATGTGATGTATGTCTATTCGTCAACCGGAAGTTCCGAATACTTCAGAAAATTCCGGGCAAGCGATGATAATGTTCCAGTGGTATTCACATCCAGTGAACACAGAAATGTGTTGCTCATACGTGGATCAATTGAGCTCAGGGACAAAACACAGGGGCTGTTCTCAGCCAGATACTATGAAAGACATGTTGCCGATTCAATAGCAGAAGAAGTGGTTAAGAATGTCCGGTCAAACCTCTGAAGGAAATGATTATCCGCTCTCAGGAAGTCCCGTACTGAATATAGGGACAGATGCCGAGGGTATCGTGGTCGAACGACCTAACAGGTTCCTGTGTGTCGTTGATATTGTAAAACCTGAAAAACTGAGATCAGAGCTGGTGCATGTCCATGATCCCGGCAGGCTTGTGGACATAGTCTATCCCGGAAACCGTGTACTGCTCAGAAAAGCAAGCAGTGTTAAGAGAAAGACTGCCTGGGACCTTATTGCCGGGGATATCAAAGGCGAATGGGTGCTTGTAAACTCAGCATGGCACAGGAAGATATCCGAGTGGGTACTGAATAAGAAAATAATCCCCTTTTTGAGTGATATAGGTACGGTCATCCCCGAGCAAAAGTTCGGAGATAGCAGGCTTGATTTCCTTCTGAGGGAAAATGAAAGGAATTTCTGGGTGGAAGTGAAGGGCTGCACGCTTGCCATGGATGGGGTGGCACTGTTTCCGGATGCACCTACAGTTCGTGGAAAGAGGCATCTTGAAGAGCTTATCAAAGCAAGGGATGAAGGACATGAGGCCGTGATCATGATCCTTATATTCAGACAGGATGCTCACTCGTTTGCTCCAAACGGAGAGCTTGATCCTGATTTTACCATGACTTTCAGGAAGGCTGTAGACTCAGGCGTAAAAGTCTTCCCGATTCAGTTCTCATTTGAGAACAACACTATAATTTTCCAGTCACTACTTCCCGTATTTGAAAACAAATAAGTTCACTTTTTATCCTTTTTTGTTTTATCACTATCTACATCGGTCTCTATATCTTCCTCGGTTGTTTCCTGGCACCATGCATCGATCTCAAGGTCATCGGCACTCTTTGTATCATCCGATTCAGTGGGTACTTCACACCAGTCCTTTATTTCCTCTTCCAGAGGTGGAAGTTCCAGGTCTTCTGTCTTTTTATCCTTTTTTTGCTTATCCATTCGATGTATCTCCTGTAAACAGATTATTTCTCAAATTCTTCCTTTTACCCAATAACTGTTGCCTCTCGTATATGTATAAGCTGACCCCACATGTGTATGCTTGCCCGGTCATCTACAGGGTATGCAACAAAGAATATCTCAAGCCCGTCCTTCCTGAGTTCATCACTTAGATTAACAGGATCGTATTGAGTACCGTTTTTGTCGGTGATTCCGTAGAATCCACCCTCAAGTTCTATGTAGTTGACGGTACCGTTTGCTTTTATCAATTTATCTTTGGGTATCACATTTATGGTCAGATTGAATTGTGTTTCGTTTCCTGTTATATCCTCCCAGGGACGTTTGTAGACCGCTGAAATGTTCTGCTCCTCTTCTTCTTCTACCTCGAATTGCCACTGGTGGGTTCCCCCCGCCCCGATCAGTTTGTCCTCATCGGTATTTTCCTCATAGGATTCGTTTACCAGTGAAAGTCCGGGACTTGCAGAAAGGTTCCATGAATATCCAGTAGTAGGATTCTCCTCAAGTGTGATTATCAGAGTATCTCCCTTGATGGCATTCGTAGTCATTCCACTATCGTTCTGTGTAAATCTCAACGTGATAGGTTCAACCCCGTCCCCACCATTTGAAATGTTCTGTTCATCCGTAATGCCGATATCTTCCGTATCCAGCTCTTCCCCTTCTTCCCACAGATCATCCGTACCTGGTAGCAGTGCATCGTTATTTGTCATACTTTCGGTTTCGGTGCACCCGGAAACCAGTACGGATAACATGAGAATGAGAATTAAAAATATAAACTCCACTTTCATCCACCATTCCTCCTATTCAAAATTGACTTATGAATATTTATGTCTTTTTTAATTCCACTGTTTTATTCTGTTTTAACCGGATTATTCTCCATTATTGCATACAGTCAGTGATTTATAGCAGTGTATACAAAAGATTGAAGGGGTAGTGCAATATGAACATGGACAAAAAAAAGCCGGATGATCAGGAAAAAGATATGGAGCATATGGACCATGACAGTCATGAGGATCATGGGGACCACATGGACCATGAGGAGCATAAAGATCATGGCAGTCATCATGCCCACATGCTGGCTGATTTTAAGAGACGTTTCATTGTCTCAATTATCCTGACGGTCCCGGTACTTATCCTGTCCCCGGCTATTCAGGGATTTCTGGGATTTGATCTTCCGCTTCCGGGTTCTGAATACATACTCTTCCTGCTCTCTGCTGTTGTCTATTTCTATGGAGGATATCCTTTCCTTACCGGTTTCATCGATGAGATGAGGAAAAAGACTCCCGGAATGATGACACTTATAGCCGTTGCCATAAGTGTTGCTTTTCTTTATAGTTCCGCAGTTGTTTTCGGGCTATCGGGTAAGATGTTCTTCTGGGAACTGGTTACGCTGATAGATATCATGCTTCTCGGACACTGGCTTGAAATGCGTTCTGTCATGGGAGCATCAAGGGCACTCGAGGAGCTGGTAAAGATCATGCCATCGGAGGCCCATCTCCTAAAGGGTGATGATGTAAAGGACGTCCGTGTTGACGAACTGGAAACCGGGGACAGGGTGCTGGTAAAACCCGGTGAGAAGGTACCTGTTGATGGTGATGTCTTAAAGGGAGAGACAAGTGTAAATGAGGCCATGCTGACCGGTGAATCCATGCCTGTTACAAAAAGCGAGGGAGACGAGGTTATCGGCGGTTCGGTCAATGAACAGGGTTCTATCGAGGTAGAGGTCAGAAAAACAGGAAAGGACACTTATCTTAATCAGGTTATAGACCTTGTCCGCAATGCACAGGAGAGCCGTTCAAAGACACAGGATCTGGCAAACAGGGCAGCTCTAATACTTACTGTAATTGCCCTGAGTGTGGGTGCGATTACGCTTGCTGCCTGGCTGTATTTCGGTAGTGAGTTTGTTTTTGCACTGGAGAGAGCTGTTACTGTAATGGTAATCACATGTCCTCATGCCCTCGGACTGGCCATTCCGCTTGTGGTTGCGGTATCTACGTCCCTGGCTGCCAACTCCGGTCTGCTTATCAGGGACCGGCAGGCATTTGAGAGAGCAAGGAACGTGCAGGCAATTGTGTTTGACAAAACCGGTACGCTTACCCAGGGCAAGTTCGGTGTGACAGATGTGGTTTCACTTGCTGCTATGGAGGAGGATGAGGTGCTGGCCCTCTCAGCATCACTTGAATCAAATTCAGCTCACCCTCTTGCAGTGGGAATTGTCAGCAGTGCAAAAGAGAAAGATCTCGATATTACAGGTCCAGATGAATTCAACTCCATGCCTGGAAAAGGAATAGAAGGTATCATAAATGGCAGGAAACTGAAAGTTGTCAGCCCGGGATATCTTAGGGAAAATGAGATCACTGTCACGGATGATGAGGTCGAAAAAATAGAAGAGAAGGGTAAAACCGTTGTGTTCCTGCTGGAAGACGATAAAACCGTGGGGGCTCTCGGACTTGCTGATATAGTCAGGAACGAGTCAAAGGAGGCTATTGCAAATCTCAAGTCCATGGATATTAAATGCATGATGCTCACAGGAGACAATGAGTTCGTAGCCCGACAGGTTTCAGAAGAGCTGGGTCTGGATGAGTATTTCGCCGGAGTGCTGCCACATCAGAAAGCTGAGACTATAAAAGATGTACAGAAGGACTATGTTGTGGCCATGGTGGGTGATGGTGTAAACGATGCACCTGCACTGGTTCAGGCAGATGTCGGGATTGCTATTGGTGCGGGTACCGATGTCGCAGTGGAAAGTGCGGATATCGTGCTGGTAAAGAACGACCCCAGGAACGTAACGGACATCATCATGCTTTCGGGGAACACCTATTCAAAGATGGTGCAGAACCTGATCTGGGCTACAGGCTATAATGCCTTTGCGATCCCGCTGGCTGCAGGTGTGCTGTTCAGTTACGGTATCCTGCTTTCACCAGCAGCCGGTGCGTTGCTGATGAGCCTGAGTACCGTGATCGTGGCAATAAACGCGAAGACCCTGAAAATGTAAATTTACCATACCGCCGCACATCTCTGCGGCGGTCAAAAATTATATTTAATATAAAGAGTAACAATCCATATGGGAGATCTTTTAAATCAGGTTCAGGGGAGATTAAGTTATGCTTCAGATGTTAGTACAGGGATGGTTGATCGGTAAGCTTATGAAACTGCCAATGTGGCTGCTTATTATAATTGGTGCAATTTTCATTTTCCGGAGGGTTATGTCCGGATCTGAGAGTACGGGAACAGGTAGTATAGAGCCTGTGGAACCTGTCAGCCAGCTTGAGTATTGAATCAGAGTGTCCGCAAAGAAGCAATGATACAAAAACCACGGTGATATGATTAAAATATCCCTTTTAATGGTTTTCCTTTTTTTCGTAATGCTTTCAGTGGCACTTTTGTATGTTACCTTTGTTCCGGAATATGTAGCCGACCTGGAGGGTCCGGAAGGATATGACCTCTCTTATGAGGATGAAAAGCATAGGTACCGGTCCTTTAGTTCTAACGGAGAGGAGATCTATTATACAGGAATCAACGAGTCTGGTGACCTTATAGATACCAGTGGTGATGCACACTGGATCTATATGTACGGGGGAGGCTGTGTGAACTGCCATGGAACAGATGGCAGAGGCGGAGTACCGATAATGATGGGAAATATAATGTCACCTGACATCAGGTACAGTACGCTGAGTTCGGGCGAACACCATATGAATCATGTACCATACGATGAAGAAACCCTCAAAATAGCCATAACAGAAGGTATTGATTCGGAAGGCATTCCGCTTGATATGAATATGCCACGCTGGGAAATGACCGATAAGGACCTTGATAACCTGATAGGTTATCTTAAGGATCTCTGATTTTTTCGTTTTATCATTTATTCCTGTTTTTGAATCATCTAAGCAAAAGTTTAATATATTTTGACATCAGAATACAGATACCGATCAACGGCGGTGAAATGTATGAACTTTGAAGTCAAAATGAGATATATGATAATAAACCTGAACCATTTCAGGCGATGTATGCTTAGCAGAGTACGCTATCATCTATCTTCAAAAGGCAAAAAACAGAATTCATCTGCTATCTTTTGCGTAGACCGGTCAGGAGTTCTCCATCCGGAGGACAGGAACTCCATGACAATTTCTCCTAAAAAAACCGTATTACAATAAACCTTAAAAGCAATATCAGAGTTCATCGAAATCGATGCTGATATTGCCTGCCTTCTTTGCCAGGTTCTTTGAGATCATTCCTGTCTCAAACCTGCATACATGCAGGATGCCTGAAGGCACGATACAACCTGGTGTACATTGTTCTTCTTTTGCCCTGTCCAGGATGTAGTTATCCTTTATGTCCATGGTTTCCATCATGGGGATTTCCATATGTGACATCTTTTGTATTTTGGGACAGGTTGTTTCAATATCCACGATTATGTTCTTACCATCCAGATCTCCTGTGATCTTATGTGTAAAACCACAGATAGCTGAGTTTACTTTGACAGTTGTTGGCATCTAATCCCTTTTTATTCTTCGTTGAATTCGATACTGACTCTCTCGGATTGTTTGGCCAGGGTTTTGGAAAGCATACCAAGCTCCATTCTGCATACATGCAGTACCCCGGCGGGAACTATGCATGTGGAGCAACAGGCATCCTTTGCCTGATCCATAACGTAGTTTTCCTTAATATTCAGTGTTTCCTTCTTTGGTATCTCCATATGTGCAAGAGTGGCAACTTTTTTACAGTCAGTATCTATGTCAGTAATTATCTTCTTTCCTTCTAGCTGGCCGGTTATCTTATGTTTAAAACCACATATGGCTGAATTGACTGTTACTTCTGATGTCATCTATGATCCTCTTAAAATGCTTTGATAATAATTCTAATATAGATTCATTTGAAGGGGGTAGTTTTAAGAGTTTGCGACTAAATCAGAAATAAGCTGTTTTTCAGCAGTACCGTTTGTATGTGGTAAAAAAAATGACTGTGTATGCAAACACAATCCAAACCAGGTATCAGTCCTGATCTTCGTCACCGCAGCAAGTGCAGGATACATTACCTTTTAGGATTTCCTTCCAGTCTCCCAGTACATCATGGGTCCAGCAGTCATCGGCACCTGCAGCTTCTCTCATGGTCAGCGCAAGGATGTATGAGAGCTCCTTTACAGTTGCACCTGCCTCCAGTGCTCCCTTAAAATGTTTAAGGACACATGGCTTTGACCTGGCTTTGATGGAAAGTGCAAAACAGAGGAACTGGTATGTTTTTTCGTCAATCGGTCTTTTCTCGGCGTATAAGCTATCGATCTCATCAAGCTTCTCTGTGAATTCAGGGAAAAATTCTTCAAGCATTCTCATGTTATCACTCCGGTGTGTTTTGCTTAACACTGTTAACATTTCACGATCGACTGATATCACAGTCGTGGATCTGATTCAAAATATATTGAAATGCTATATTCATATTCGTTGATACCTTTTATTTAAATGTATTGTTGGATATTCATGGTCAATATCTCTTATAAAAACAAAATACAATATAATCGACATTAAAAATGTTCAGTTTTCTATAAATAGTTCCATTTACATACTTTAATTGTTGGGGATAAGTGCTGCATATTTGCCAAGGTGTGATGGGAATGAAGAAACCGTTACTTGATGTAATATTTGCTTCCGATAAAAGAAAAAATGTTCTCATGCTTCTGAAAGAGGGGCCAAAGGAAACAGAAAACCTTCTGAGTTCTCTGGAAACAACCAGGCAATCATTACTTCCACAGATAAGGATTCTTGAAGACCATCATCTTATCACACATTATGAAGACAGTTATGAACTGACAACTCTGGGTGAGATGACGGTTTCAAAAATGCAACCTTTGATTGATACGGTTAAAGTTTTCGATAACAATATAGATTACTGGGGAACCCATTATTTTGATTTTATCCCTTTACACCTTTTAAAAAGAATTGATGAACTTGGAGAATGTAAAATCATAGTTCCCCCGATACCGGAAATATTTGAATTCAATAAAGAGGTTCATGAGAGATCCAAGAAATCCGGCTTCTTTGTGAAAATATGTTCATCCATGCATCCCAAATTCTTTACACTCTTCTCAGAGCTTGCTGAGCTGGGTGTTGAGATGACGTTTTTGATATCCGAGGATCTTCTTGATTATCTTAAGAGGGAAAAATATGAGGAATTCAGGTCTTTGCTGGAAAATGAAAAGACAACCTTTTATCTTTATCAGGAAAAAATGCAGTTCTTCTCTATTGTACTGAACGATCAATGTGTTTTGCTAAGGCTCTTACAAAAAGACGGTTCATTCAGTAATCTGCAGGCAATGTTTACCGGCGAGAGTGCGGTCAACTGGGGCAAAGAGCTCACAGAATACTTTAAGCAAAGCTCCGTACAGATTGTAGATATATGATATCTTTTTCCGATACCGTTCTGCTCAAGTAGATTACTTACAGCTCTCAGATCCTTTGTCTTTCCAGATACAGGAACTCAAGGAAGAACACAGCTGCAAATATGGAAGCAATCGATATCAGTATGTGAAGCTGGGTGGTGTACAGGTGATAGATCACTATCGGTATCGCTATGAGGCATCCTGCAAAAGCTGTTAATGGTGTCCAGGGGCTGGAATCTGTAACTTTGTATAGTTTCAGATTGGCATAATTAGCCGCAGCATCAGCGACAAGGAAAACAATGGATCCGAAACTTGTTATCTCCTCAAGTGTGCCGACAAAAGCAAATAAGGCACTCAGACTACCTATGATAAGCAGGGAATATACGGGAATGCCTCTTTTATCCCTGAATGAAAATGCCTTTGGAAGCTCTTTTTCCGTAGCTATCTTATGGGTCAGCCTGGAAGTTCCGAACAGTGTTGCATTGATCCCGGAAGATGTGCTCTGAAGGGCGGAAATAATGACGACTATAAATCCGGCGGTTCCAAGAAATGATCTTACAGCAACTGCCAGTGAAAACTCTTTGTCCTCTATTATCTGCTCAGGTGTCAGGTGCAGTGTGGACATAAAGGAAATTGTGATATATATCAAGATAGCAATGATTATAGCGGTATACATGCCACGTGGAAGGTTCTTGTTTACATCCTCTATTTCCTTGTAGTCGTATGTAAGCAACTGGAAACCCTCATAAGCCACGAATATTATCGCAAACGCAGTAACAGAACTCAGTATCCCTTTATTGAAAAAAGATGACAGGACTGCTATACTCTGGTCTGAGAAATAGATGCCAAGCCCTGCCAGTGAGAGCAGCAGAGCTATTTTGATATAAACGGAAATATCCTCATAGAGGCCTGTCTCCTTGACTCCTGAAATATTCAGGCCCACAAAAATGGCTATAATAATAACCGAGATTGCCTGTCTGAGAAATGAATCCGGGGGATATCCCAGTATACTGACCAGATAGGAACCAAATGCAAAAGCGTATAGGGCCATGACACCCACGTAACCTACCACAAGAAGCCAGCCGAAAACACCTGCTATATGCTTGTTACTTACAACATGTTCTATAAAGGAAAATGTTCCGCCCTCTTCTTTGAAATGGAGTGTAAGTTTTACGTAGGAATAGGCTGTGAGGAGAGTCAGAATGCCTGCCAGGAGAAATGAGAAAGTGACCGCATTACCGGCCTGCTGCATTGCCACACCCAGGACTGCATATATGCCACCGGAGACCATTCCTCCGACACCCATGGCAATGACCTCTTTCAGGCCCAGTTTTCCTGAAATTTCCATGAAGTTTATATTTTAAAAATCAACTGATATATTTTTTGGATTATCTCTTCAGGCAATTTGGAAAAATGATTCAGGAAGTGCTGGTTTTCCATCCCAGCTCTTCCATCCTGTCAACATATTCCTGGCCTGTTTCGAGAGTGAACCTGCATGTCACTGCATCCATCCGTGTACTCTCGAAGTTTGAGACTTCGATATCATATACCTCCCCGAAGTAAGCTATGACAAGCTCCTCTTCGGTAGGTTCTGTTATGAATTGGATATCCCCCTGTCCGTACCATTCCTCCCAGGGTGTTTCATTACAGGGCATACTGGTCTCCATTGCCACCATATCTGCAAGCATTCGCTGACTTCTTTCATCCCAGACACCATCGATCACTGCGGATGTGACTTCTCCTCCTTCAACTGTAACGACTATGTTGTGAGGTGTGATGACCTGGGCCACCATTTCACCTGATCTGTTACCATAGCCTGCATGACTGCTGACAAAACTGTAGTTGAGACGGTGTTGTTCAGGATAGGTTTCCAGTATTTCATGACTCTCCAGTGTAAGATTGGACCCATCGTAGCTATAGGTAGGTGCGTTCATTATCCAATCCTCTGCGATATCCTCAGCTTCTTCAGGGGATGTGGATACTGCATACTCTCTGAGGTCGCGCAGTTGCTGATCGATCTCCTGCAGGTTCTCGGGCATGTAGGCATCATAATAAGGATCCACCTTTACAGTCTTGCTGAAATTGTCCTCTACAAGGGTTATTTCGACAACACCTACATCGGCTACCACAGGCTGTCTTTCCTGCGGGACATATGTCGCATTCAGTTCAAGAAAATCATTGCTTCTGAACGTTTCCAGTACTTCACTGCGCATGCTTTCGTTCAGAGGTTTTATGTACCTCTCAGTCAACTGGTAATCATAGTTGTAGATACTGAAATTCACGGCAGTTTCGTTGACAACCAGTTCCTGGATCGCCATCTCAGGCAGGGTAAATGCACCGTATGTAAGATGAACTATCACTGCATCGTCTGAAATAGATTCAGCATCGTTGCCATTATCAGTGTTGATACAACCGGAACCAAGCACTATAAGCATTAAAACAAATATAGGTATAATTCTGTTCATATTCACTCCCTTATTTAGTTTCTACCTTTTCTTCTGAATTACTTTTATGTTAATGTTTTCGGCAGAAGTTGACCTGCCGGTAAAAAGGCAAAATAAGGCGTAGGCTTTATCCCCGCCTCAAAGGAATCTATTCTTTATATACACCATCGCCTGTTACAAGATTACCTTCAGCAGAGACCCAGCCATCCTGGGGGCCTGTAAGGGTGGCATCCACGCTGTCCCGATAATCGTTGGATGTCCATCCAAGTTCCCATCCTTCATTAAAACCTTCCACGCTTATGTGTATCTCGACATCAGCATTCGATGATGCTTCATACCTTGCAAAGATAAGTCCCTCGTAATCGTAGTACTGCGGATCTATGCCTTCGGGAGGCTGTATCGTGACGGTGTCTTCGGATTCCGTGAGATTGAACTTGGGTCTCAGTACGGGTTCGTTCCCAAGCGGATATCTTGTATCGATTATACTGTCAGAGGTTTGTGATGCATAAAAGTCAACAGGTACCAGTATTGGTGTCTTTTCCGAATAACTGCCGGACTCGTTAACAGCTGCTTCGGGAGATTCGCTCCCCGGCTCATCGGATATAGGTATCGGACGGGATCTATATACGGGTCTGAGTGTCTCTGTTTCTACACTTAGCATAGGTCCGTACATGGTATCAACAAGACTGAAATTCCAGCCAGGTGAACTCTCATAGAAATCCCTTGTAACAAATTCCTCGCCAATCGAAGATGAGCCGTTGAGAACCGGGAGCGGTAAGTACAGGGTCAAGTTATCCAGTGTCTCATTTGTCTTTATGCTGATCTCGTAATTGTAGCTGCTCTGAAAACTGTCCTGATACATCTCATGAGTTTTGCTATCCCACCAGATCGCAAGGACTCCTGCTGCAACTATCAGTAACAGGACAAAAGCAAGCATTGTTTTTTTAAGACTGTTCATATGTTTTCCTCTATTCTTGATTCCTCAATATTCAGGATTCTGAATGTATTTGAAACAATCTGTTACCCTTATCACCAACCATATCATTCCTTATCACCAGATTTATCAGTCCCTGCAACAATCAACATTGACAATGTCTGAAAAGGAGATAATATCCGCACTGAAGTACGTCTCACGTATGAAACCGGAGTTCATGCTGTCAGAGATGCGAAATTATATTAAGAGCGAGATGTACACACAGGAAATCTACAATATAGCAAGTTCATCTTTCTTTGATCTGGGACTTGATATAGTTCCTGTTGATGATGATTTTAAAGTGTTCCGTGCTCCCGGAGGGTTTATTGAGCTAAGTGACAGGGAAGAGCAGATCAATGAAGCGTTCTTCCGAACTGCAGGTGTTTCAAGAAAACTTGAAAGACTCATCGAGCAGTTTATAGAAAAAAAGACAGGTAAGGACTGGGATGACCCGGTTATACTTGACAGGATCAGAAAAGCTGTTGTTTCCCAGAAGGCTGATTACTGGAAGAGTAAAGGATCTCGCAATATAAGTTATGAAAAGGGTTATGATATCCTCGGATACCTTGCATACCAGTTTCCGGTATACTTCGTGCAGTTCCAGCATATCCTGTATGGTATGGCAGAGGATGGCCTGCTAAAAAAGCGCATGAAAGTACTGGATGTAGGCTCCGGGCCCGGAACAGTTCCTCTGGCTATCACTGACCTTTATAACCGGCTGGAAGACAATAAGGCACTTGTGCACTCCATAGAAATGTATGATGAGAATATCGAGGCATATAACTTCCTGGTACCTGAATATGCCGGGATAAAGGATAAAGTTGATGTCAGGGAACCTGAAAAGATCGACATTAAAAAACTGGATGTTGGCAAACTGCCGGAAAATATCGACCTGATGGTCTTTTCAAATGTACTGAATGAGATAAAGGACCTATCAAATTCAGAAAAGGCCGAACTTGTAAAAGAAATGTCTGAAAAGCTCAACCAGAATGGCAGCATTCTGATAATTGAGCCCGCTGACAAGGTCAATTCCACTGAAATGAGGGGACTTGCTATCAGTCTAAAGGTTATGGGTCTTGGGATATACAGTCCTTGTTCTTTTATATGGGGCTCCGGCTGCAATCCCCAGGGTTGCTGGAGTTTTGAACAGCAAGAGGACATCGATCCGACAAGACTTATGACAAGGCTGGCAGAATGTGATGAACCCTACCGCTACATCAATCTTGATATCAAGTACACATATGTTATCCTGCGTAAGGATAATCTCACACGCATAAAGTACAGGGTTTCCCCCAAGGCTAAATTTGCAAAGCTCTCCAAACTCGGAAAGCATACAGGCAAACGAATTAACGTTATAGCTTCACTTATGTCAGGGGATCTGGGTGACGAAAAGAACCACCTGTTCAAGATATGTGACGGCACATCTGCAAAACCGGTATATGCCGTTCTTCCCGGCCATAACCTGACCCCTGAAAATGAGGTCATTACAAATGCCAGGTACGGAAGTCTGTTATCATTCCAGAATATACTTGTAAGGTATAACGAAGCTAACGATTCCTACAATTTGCTACTCAGCAAGGGCAGTCTTGTTGAAGCTGTGGAAGGATAAAAAGCAAAAAGAAAACTTTAAGTTTTCCCGGTTTTAACTTTTACCGGGTGAATTTATGCCGACTATAGTACACTTTGATGTCCCTGCAGATGATCTTGAGCGCGCCAAGGAATTCTATTCCGGACTTTTTGGCTGGAACTTCGAACACCCTCCCGGAATGGAGGACTACTATCTCATTGAAACCACAGGTCTTGATGGTGAAGAGGGTGTAAGGGGCGGTATGGGTCACAGAGGATCTCCTGAACAGAGAATGGCCGGCTACATCGGAGTACCTTCTGTGGACGAATATGCAGAAAAGGTCACTGATGCGGGAGGAAAGATCTTGAACAGGATGCCTGTGCCGGGCTGGGGATATCTTGCGATCTGTCTTGATACGGAAAACAATATTTTCGGGCTGTGGGAGGAGAACAGCGACGCAAAATAAGAAATCAAGGATATTTGCGAATACTTCTTCCTTATATTTTTTTTTCAATATGAATTTTAGTTATATTTTCGGTAGGAATGGCGCATTTATAAGTTATTCCAAATTGTTTTGAAATTATATAGACTTCCGGGAGATAAAAGTATATACTAGGACATTTGAATAACAGCGCAAGTATTACGACAAGGGATTCAAACCAATATGTTTAAAACGGTGACATTATGATTGATATCGATCCATCTTCTATCCTGGTCAGATACAACGTCAAGCTTGAAAGTGAAAGATCTCCTGATGATGTTGCCAGAGAGATGTTTCCCGAAGATGAGCTGATCCGCAATATCGTGGAAGCTGTTTTTGAAGGTGACGAGGACGAGGTGATTATGACACTGCAGAAGGCCGTGGATCAGGGGAAGGATGCAATTGACCTGATAGATGATGCGCTCATAGTCGGAATGGATATAGTTTCCCAGTTATATGAAGAGGGGATGCTTTTCCTGCCCGATGTTATGATATCTTCACAAGCAATGACAGACGGGATAGAGTATTGTAAGAAAATATCCGGCCGAAACCATGAGTATAAAGGAAAGGTTGTCTCCTTTGTTGTCGAAGGTGATGTGCATGACATCGGCAAGAAGATACTCACGGTCTTTTTGAGATCCAATGGCTATGAAGTGATAGATCTCGGGAGTGATGTTCCTGTAGATGAGGTAGTAGGCTCTGTTATTGAAAATAAACCCATAATGCTTACCGGTACTGCACTGATGACCACAACAATGTACTCTTTCAAGGAGATCAGGGACCGGCTTTTCGATAATGGGGTCAATATCCCTTTTATCTGTGGCGGAGGTGCTGTCACCCAGGACTTTGTAGATCGCTATGACCTTGGCATTTACTGTGATGATGCGGCGATTGTTCCGAAAATAGCCGATGAAGTGTTAAAAAATGCTACAATTGATGATCTGCGGACAAAATTCCACAGCAAATGAAGCTTAAAAAAGACGTGGTGTGTTGCTCCTGCTATGTTTCTGGTTGCTCACACCCAAGACAGATCCTTTTGTGTAGATTGGATTGAAGGAAGCGTCTGATCGGTGTGAGCAAATAGTATCTGTTTAACTTGTATTTAACCTCTTTTTTTCTTTTAAAAAGGAGTATAAATATTATATAAAACCAAATTCAAGGTGTAAAAGCATGGAAACTGATGTATCCTGTAAAGATCCGACATATGCTCTGGATGGATTAGGAGTATCCAGCGACGATCCTGTTCTCAGGGAATGCGATCGTTTCAGAACGATACTGGATTCCATTGATGAGTCCTTTGTTGTGCTGGACAGGGAATTCAGGATCATCTATGCTAATCACTCGTTTTGTAGCAATTTTGCAGTCAGCTCTGATGAAGTAAGGGGAACTTTGCTCTTTGACCTTAAGAACATCCAGTGGGATGAAGATAAATTAGAGCATCTTCTTTCCCGTATTTTCAGTCGGGGTAGTTCAATAGATAAGTTCAGAGCTACACATATCACCAGTAACAGCAGGACAGAGCTACGCGTGCGGGCCCGTGGGCTGGATACAGGCACAGGATACAATACACATATTCTGCTGACATTCAAAGAACTCGATGGTCCGCAGAAAGAAGAAGAAATCTTCAGTATGCCGGATGACAGTTATTTTACGCTTGTCGAAAACATTAATGACGGGATAGTCATCCTGCAGAATGGTAAGCTGAGATTTGCCAATAAGAAGTTCTCGGAACTTACCGGCTATTCTAGAAAGGAATTGATGAACACTGACTTTTCAAACTACGTTCCTGAAACCTATCGACGTATGATGTCCAAGAGGTTCAAAAAGGTTCTCAAGGACATGCGTGGCCCACACCGCAACAATGAGCTGGAGCTTCTGACCTCATCCGGGGCGCTTATACCCACGGAAGTAAGTTTTTCCTATATAGTACACAATTCCAGACCCTCGATAATGCTCAACATCAGGGATATTACCGAGCGCAAAGAAGCAGAGTTGCAGCTTGAGGCATCAAAGGAGAAATATTCCACACTGGTTGAAAAGAGCAACGACGGAATTGTGATCATACAGGACGGGATACTGAATTTTATTAACTCGAAATTCACAGAACTAACCGGCTACTCAAAGGATGATCTGCTGGGCAGTGAAGTTCTGGACTATGTCCCCGAGGAATACAGGCGGATGGTGTCCAAGAGGTTCAAGAAAGTACTCAAGGACAGGCGAAGTCTTCGACGCAGCAATGAAATCGAGTTCCATACCAAAAAGGGAGATCTTCTGCCGGCGGAGATCGGGCTTTCTTTCATCCATCATGAGGACAGACCTTCAATTATGATGAATGTCAGGGATATCTCTGAGCGAAAGCAGGCAGAGAAGGAATTGCGAGATTCCGAAAAGAAATATTCAACCCTTGTCGAGAAAAGTAATGACGGTATCATTATAGTTCGCAACGGAATCCTTGTCTTCGCAAATATGAAGTTCTGCGAGATAACCGGTTTTTCCAAGGATGAAATACTCAGAAGGCCGTTCGAGAATTTCCTGCCACTGGAATACAGACAGGTCATCCTGAGGCGTTTCAGGAGAAGCCTGGAAAAGAACCGCGAGACTCCGTTGAAGTATGAGATCGAACTGCTTTCAAAAGAAGGGGTCAATACCCCGGCGGAAATAAACTCCTCGATAATCGAACACGAAGGCGAACCTGCCATAATGGCAATTCTCAGGGATATCACAGACCAGAAGAATAAGGAGAAAAAACTTCTTGAACTCATTGAGGTTCAGAAGGTAATGGAAACTGTGATCAAAAGCAGCCCTGCGGTTGTATTCTTCTGGAGACCTGAAGAGGACTGGAGGGTGGATTTTGTTTCCGAGAATATCTCACAGTTCGGATACGATGCCGATGATCTGATCTCCGGAAATATCCTCTACGGGGATATAGTGCATCCTTCTGACCTGGAACGTTTTACCACCGAACCTGAAGTGTGGGCAAAGGGAGAAGAGAATCTTTCCTTCGAGTATCGTATTCTTACAAAATCCGGTGAGATCAGATGGGTGGATGAGAGGTCTGTGGTAAAGCGAGATGCTGAAGGTCATATTCTGTATATCCAGGGTATCATAGTCGATATTACCGAACGTAAGAACGTGCAAAACTTCATGCACCTTGTTTCCGATCCAGGCACCTTCTTCAGTCCGGTCGGAGATCCCGGTGATATTTTCTACCAGTTACTTGAATTCACCACGGGAATGGAAAACCTGGATTGCGGGGCATTGTATCTGATAGACGAGTCCACGGGAGACATGAACATTGTAGCTCACAGGGGCTTTTCCTCACGATTTGTGAAGAGCACTCGTCATTATGCTGCCAATTCTGTCAATGCAAGGGTCCTGATGACGGATTATCCGCTATATACGCGATATTATGAGCTCAATTCCATGATACCTGGAAACAACCTGAGCTATGAGGGACTTGAGGCTACAGCCATCATCCCGATAAAGCACAGTGAGGAAACTGTGGCCGTACTGATGCTTGCTTCTCACAGTGCATATGAAATACCCTTTGGTATACGCAATTCCCTTGAAACGGTGACTGCACAGATAGGTCCGGTTATAGGTCGTATGAGAGAGCAGGCGGATTCTGTAAAGGATCTTCATGGATTGCAGGTGATTTTTGATTCCATCGAGGACCTTGTATTCATGGTCGATGATGACGGCTGTATTCTCTACGTTAATCCATTTGCCTGCGATCTCCTGGGCTATTCCGTTGATGAGCTAAAGGGTATGAATATACTGAACCTGCATCCGCAGAAAAAATTACTTGAAGCAGCTTCCGTACTTGGCGATGTAATTGCGGGTCAGATGCCATTTTATGATATTCCCTTTGAGGCCCGGGACAAGACAATTGTCCCTGTGGGAACAAAATGTACCAGGGGACAACTTGACGGGATGGAAGTTGTTATACTCCTGTCCAGGACATCACAATAAAAATAATTTATCGGATCCTGTTGTAGCATACTCGAATCCTTTATTTCTTCTATTGTTTTTATTCAGCCTTCCTATTAAGATCTTTACCTAGTCTTAAAATCAGGATTGAATATACTATATAAAACTATCTCCTTAAAACAGATGTTGCTGGATATGCTATTTGTGTAATTATTATAAGCTTGCTACTGAAGCTGTTTTATTTGATAAGTATTTTATAGTATATATTTTGTCAACTATATCTATTTATATTGTTTTAGAAAATACACATGCCAGCTGATGATATATAAGTTTTTATGCAAACTACAATATGTATTTCTTGGATTAAACATAAAAAGTTATAAAAATAAAAAGCAATAGGCTTTATTTTATATGTAACTGTAAATCTTATTTTTGATGTATTTGACAGATATACTTATATATGAGTATACTATATCCGCCATACTTATATATGATTACTATCTCTTCCTGATAGAGGTTCACAAGAACCTTTTGTGTAGATTGGATTGAGCCTTCCAGGCTCAACTGATAGATAAAACCTATTGAAGGAGGTTTAGAATGCTTATAGTAGACAAAGAAGGCATACTAATAAGGTATAACGTAAAAATGGAACAATCAATGACCCCTGAGGACGCAGCAGCTGAACTCTACCCAGAGGATGAGCTCATCCGTCCGATCGCAGAAGCGATTTTCGAGGGTGAAGAAGACGACGTTGTTGAAGGTCTTGAGGCAGCGATCGAAGCAGGAAAGGACCCAATCACTCTTATCGACGATGCTCTTATGGTCGGTATGAAAGTTGTAACAGACTTATACGACCAGGGTGTCATCTTCCTTCCAAACGTTATGATGTCCGCAGATGCAATGCTCGACGGTATCGAGTACTGTAAGGACCAGGGTGCAGCACCAAAGGTAAAAGGAAAGGTCGTTGTCCACGTCGCAGAAGGTGACGTACACGACATCGGAAAGTCAATCGTTGCAGCACTTCTCAGAGCAAACGGCTATGAAGTAGTAGACCTTGGCCGTGACGTACCAGCTGATGAAGTTATCGCAGCTGTCAAAGAAGAGAAGCCAATGATGCTTACCGGAACAGCACTGATGACAACCACAATGTACGCATTCAAGGAAGTAAACGACAGGCTCATTGAAGCAGGACTCGAACTTCCATTCCAGTGCGGTGGCGGAGCTGTAAACCAGGATTTCGTATCAACCTATGCACTTGGTGTATACGGTGAAGAGGCAGCAGACGCACCAAAGATGGCTGATGCAATCCTCGCAGGAAAGGATCTGGAAGCACTGAAAGCAGAATTCCACAAACACTAAGAAGGTGATAATAATGGCAGTAAACAGATTCACAGAAATGGCATATGCAGATGCTGATGAGATGGTCTTCGGTAACGCAAAGAAACCTGTAAAAGCAGGTCTCGGTCTTGAGATCGGTGCAGGTTACACAACCGCAGAAGTCAACTACGCACCAAGGCCAGAAGCAGGAGAGACAAAGGAGAAGCTCGTAAACGAGTACCAGAGGATCACAAAAGACATCATGTCAAGAATGGTCCAGGTCGGTTTCCCGTCCGTAGTACTCGAGACAGAGCACGTCCAGCAGATGACCAACCATCCTGAGTGGGGAGCAGCTGTCGCACACGCACAGAAGACCATCATGGAAGAATACTATGAAGAATATGGTATCAAATGTGCACTCAGACACACTCCTGGTGACATCAGGGAAAACAAGGAGTTCATGGAACTCAGAGGCGACAAGCTTAACGTCGTTGTAGAGTCCTTCGAGCAGGTCGCAGAAAGCGGCGCAGACCTCCTGTCCATCGAATCAATGGGCGGAAAGGAGATCTTCGACTATGCAGTACTCAGGAACGATATTGCAGGTATGCTCTACGCAATCGGCTGTCTCGGTACCATGGACATGGAGTTCCTCTGGCAGGAGATCGCAGGTATCGCACAGAAGAAGGGAGTAACCGCTGCTGGTGACACAGACTGTGCACAGGCAAACACTGCAATGTTCATTGCAGGGGGTCTCCTTGACAAGAACCTCGCACACACCCTCGCAATCATCGCAAGGGCAATCTCCGCTCCAAGATCACTCGCAGCATACGAAGCTGGCGCAGTAGGTCCAGGTAAGGACTGTGGTTACGAGAACATCATCGTAAAGGCAATCTCAGGTATGCCAATGTCCTTCGAAGGTAAGACATCCACCTGTGCTCACTCAGATGTCATGGGTAACCTTATCATGCAGTGCTGTGACCTTTGGTCAAACGAGTCCGTTGAATACCACGGTGAATTCGGTGGTACAACCGTACAGTGCTGGGCAGAGTCCCTCAACTACGACTGTGCACTCATGAACACTGCACTTAAGTCAGGAAACGAGAAGATGCTCAGAGACCTCCTCATGGCTTCCGACAGGTTCAGAGATCCACAGTCATACATCCTTGCATACGACAACGCATACAAGGTAGGAGAGGCAATCGTAAAGGACGGAGACGACATCTACCTCCGTGCAAAGAACGCTGCTGTAGAATGCTGCAACCTCCTGAACGACTCCGAGGGTCTTGATATGACCAAGTTCGAGATCGCTGCACTCGAGAAGGCAACATCCGAACTCAATGCACTCACATCAGAGTCCGAAACCTTCATGAGCGACAACCTCGAGAAGTTCAAGGCAGAAGTTCCAGTCTTCAAGCCAGAAAACTACGCACTCTAAGTGTAAAACACAGGACAGAAGTTTTCCCTGGAAAACTTCTTCCTTTTAATTTAATTGAAGCAAATCCATATCAAAACCATTTCCACTTCCAATTCACATTCACGGGCCTGGTAAAAGAAAGGGTCACATGGCCATCATTCTACCTCCAACTCCACACTTATTTTTATGGCATGTGAGATTGCAGATCTTTTGCCAGGCTCTGAACTTTACTTAATGTGCAGGACGATATATCCTGAATTCAAGATCTTCTTTTACTCTCATTCCGTGTTCGTGAATGCATAGGCTATGACATCGTCTATGTTTTCCACATATTCTACATCGATGCCAACTTCTTCTTCGATATAGCTCTCTGCTTCAAAGGTTTCCGAGTTCTGGTTACTGATGACTATATCACCTATTCTCTGTTCATTAATATCATCAATAGTGAGCATCCGGTTCTCTTCAGGTATCAGGAACAGTTCCTTACCACTATTACTTGCAGCCTGTGCCTTCTCGACAAGTCCGCCAACAGATCCGATATTGCCTTCATCATCAATGGTACCTGTTACAGTGATGTCAGGATTGAGCGGTTCACCCTCAATTGCTGATATTGTTATAAGTGTCATCAGTGCACCGGCACTGGGGCCGTCAACACCGGGTATTTCCTGCTCGGCTGTGATGCTGAAAATTGTATCACTTCCAGCAAGGCTCGTACCTGTTACGTCCTGGGCAACAAAGGAGGCCGTGTTGGCAGCATCCTGGAACACAACTCCCATCAGGGGGACGGTCTGGACCAGAACTCTGCCCTTTCCAGAATTGATTTCAACTGAAACATCTATCATGGTTCCTTCTTCTGTAACAACCCTCCTGAAGAAAGGTCCCTCATCGACCACCTCTATCTGCTGGATAACAGCAGGGGCCTGCAGAGTAGCAGCGCCTTCTATGCCGGTCATATTGCCGGATTCCGATTCAAGTTCGAATATACGTTCCCTGTAAAAATCAAGCTGTGCTGTGCAGGACTGCAGAGACTGGTTATTTGTCATTGCCTGCATCCTCAGTTCATCGTTTCGTTCCTGCAGTGATTCGATTTCTGCTTCCATCTGTCTGAACTCAGAATCTTCCGCAGGCTGGGCATATACCCAGAGATATCCGTTGAGTGCAAGCGAAGCTATCAATAATAAAACAATTACCCGATTCCCCATTAAACAAAGTATGTATATTCTCGTATATACCGTTTCTTAATTGTGCCGAAGAAAACCCAATATATCAGTTCAGATTGAAAAAAACTTATCCAATAATTTTTTTCCTACCCCGACATAAAAACCATTCCCGAAACCGAAAAAGTAATCGAGTCCACAGGCTACAGGGTAATCTCCAGCTTCAAACTACCTGCATCCGCTTGGTGGGACGATTATTACAACTACTTTGACAGAATGCTCGCATCAGCCGAAGCAAAGTTCAAAGGCAATAAAGACGCCGAAATGATAATAGAGTTCTCCAGAAAGGAAAAGGAAGTTTTCAGAGAACATTCGGATGAGTACGGGTATACGTTCTTCGTGTTGCAGAAAGTGGTGAAATGATTCTTTCTTTCTATTTTCCCTGGCATACGCTCTCATACTGGTCTTAACCGGGGAATGAATTTATAGTATACTGAACTATACTATGGTATATGTCTGCAGTTACCACTATAAAGATAGATCCTGAATTGAAAGATAGCCTGGACAAACTGAAATTATTTCCACGGGAAACCTATAATGAAGTAGTTTCCCGTCTGGTGAATATGGCATATGATCAGGAGCCATTGAGCGATGAGACCATATCCCGGATTGAAGAGGCTCTGGCAGATCTAAAGCGTGGAAAGTATTATACACAGGAAGAGGTGGAGGCTGAACTGGGGCTTCTGTAATGTACTCAATACTTTATTCATCCGCTGCACTCAAAGACCTTAAAAAGCTCCCCTCTGATGTTGCAAAGCGAGTAGTTACTTCTATCAAAGATATCAGTGATGATCCGAAGACACATCTTAAAAAACTCAAAGGATTTCCTGATACTCCACTTTATTCACTGAGGGTGGGAGAATATCGTGTTATTATGAGCATTGAAGGTGAAAAACTTGTAATTTTCGTAATTGAAGTGGGACATAGAAGTAAAGTTTACAGAAAATACTGACCTCAAAACTGAATATGTTGAACTAAATAAAATCAAAACAGTAGTAACGCCTGTAGCGTTACTGATCCGGTTTAAAACCTGACATCAACATCGGCTATCATCTGCTGACTGTTAACATCCAGAATCCTGAGCTGAAGTGTATCACCGCTTCCGGCTATGTCTGTGTGGTCTGCATTTGGAAGGGTGTTGTTAGCGATACAGATATTCCCACCTGACATATACAGGTAGATCGAATCCCCAGTTATGAATCTTCGATCATCTTCAGTATTCAGATTTGTGAAAGATACTTCACCATTATTACCCGAAGTTCCGGAAATCAATATCTTTGTCCGTGACTCGCTAAGCAGTAATTCCTCACCACCCTGATGTATCATTTTGATTACAGAATCCGTACCAATACTGTCACTGACAGCCCTTATGTCTGCCTGCGGGGCTTTTTTTATCGTATCCAGGCCAAATGCCGAAACTGCAATAGATGCAAAGATGACTGCAACGGCAATCATTACAATGGTACCAACCACAGGAGCAACAGCTTTTGAATTTTTAATAATGCGGCTCATTGTTCACCTCAAATTTGGTATGGGAGGGATAGCAGGGTCCAATCACTCCAGTATTTATTTATATATTTTTAGAATATAAATATATTCCAATAAATACCTGCCTATATATTTTGCTTCAGAAATAATTATGTCAGCACCTGGTCTGATAATAAGTTCCGGTATGTCCGTAAACAGAATAAACTAAAAGAACAGATTCCTATTGTGAACATTTACCTGATATTTGCATGGATATGGGGTGCAATGATAGCCACGGCATTCTGGGAGGCATATGTCGAGGGCAGGAATGCAGGTAACCGGGGAAAATTCGGCTGGAAGATACAGTTCAGCAAGAGCATAACTCTCACTGCCTATCATTTTTATTTATTCTTCGTCATGTGGCCTCTCCTGATAACCCTGCCTCTGGTTGTTCATGGCTGGGATAGCCGTCTTTTTGGAATACTTATGAGTGCCTACTTCACAGGACTTGTCATCGAGGACTTCACATGGTTCATAGTCAATCCTGTGGTCAAATTTTCCGAATGGAATCCCGGATTCGTTAATTACTATCCCTGGGTCAGGATTGGTAAGGGTTACTTTCCTCTTATTTATCTCACCCATCTGGCCGCTGCAGTGCTCTCGTGGATGTTTTTCTGGGCAGACTGAACTGCTTTGAAAGAATATTAATGATTTCTGACCTTCAGATAAGTATCTCTATTTTCCCATCATTTTCCTTTGTTTCAAAGGTCTCGACCCGTGGATCTTCCATGTCCACGTATTCCCCCGTATCAACGTTCTCGCCTGTCCTGATATCAAAACCCCAGTTGTGGCAGGCGCATTTTAGCACATAACCATCAAGTGTTCCGCTTTTGAGCGGACAACCCTCATGGGGACATTCATTCAAAAGTGCATAAACCCGATCGGCTTTTCTGATCAATGCTATCTGTTTGTCCTGTCCTTTGTATACCTTTATTTTATCTTCGCTTAGCGTATCCTTTTCAAATGCTGTGACCCATTCTGACATATCTGTTACCCCCGCTGCAAATTTTGATCAGGATCCTTTTGGATTTTTCTGATCTTGCAGGCCCATTTATTTATCGACCTCATTTGTTTAAATATGATGCGCTGATATGCATACTTTATACCGGTTATTTAATTTCAAGGTCTGTCTGGATGCGCTATGTTTTTCTATACTTACCGATAGGCTTAACTGACTTGTTGTACTAGAAGGAGGAGCATTGATCTTTTTTGCTTTGATAACAGGGCAAGCTGGAACATTGTAAGCTGATATTTGAATTTTCATCGAAACTCGGGGATAGACACCGAATCATATCTTTCGTTCATGATTTTCAAACTAATCAATCTATATTTAAAGGAATTTATAACATGGAATCAATAACTTTTAAGGATCTTCAACTCTCAGGCAATATGGAAAAAGGAATAGAGGAAATTGGATTTGAAGAACCCACACCCATCCAGTCTCAGGCAATACCATTTATAATGGAAGGCAGAGACGTTATCGGCCAGGCCCAGACAGGTACTGGCAAGACGGCAGCTTTTGGTATACCTGCCCTTGAAATGATCGAGCCGGATGTCAGGAGGGTACAGGTCCTTGTGCTTTGTCCCACTAGAGAACTTGCGAACCAGGTTGCTGACGAGCTGAACAAGCTTTCCAAATATAAGGATATCAAGATCCTTCCGGTATATGGCGGACAGAGCATAAACAGGCAGATCAGGGCTCTGAAAAAAGGTGTCCAGATAGTAATAGGTACTCCTGGCAGGATACTCGACCACATCGAACGCAAAACACTGAGGATTGATAATGTGTCCATGGTCGTACTGGACGAAGCGGATGAGATGCTGGACATGGGTTTCAGGGAGGATATTGAAATAATCCTCAATAATGTTCCTACCACAAGGCAGACCATACTCTTCTCGGCTACAATGCCTCGTGCCATAATGAAACTGACCAAGCGCTATCAGAAAGATCCGCAGGTCGTAAAGACCATCCACAAAAAACTTACAGTACCCAATGTGGAACAGGCCTATTTTGAAGTAAAGCCTCATGCAAGACCCGAAGTTCTCTGCAGACTCATAGATATCTATGATGCAAAATCCTCATTAGTATTCTGTAACACAAAAAAGGGTGTGGATCAACTTGTTGAGACACTCAAATCAAGAGGCTATCTGGCTGACGGTCTCCATGGGGATATGAAGCAACAGCAACGGGAACGGGTAATGGCCAATTTCAGGAAGGGGGATATAGAGACACTTGTTGCAACAGATGTGGCTGCCAGGGGAATAGATGTGGAGAATATAGAACTTGTATTCAATTACAATGTGCCCCAGGACGAAGAGTCATATGTACATCGCATAGGAAGAACCGGAAGAGCAGGAAGACAGGGAGTTGCCTTTACTTTTGTATCAGGCAAGGAGATGTACAAGTTAAAGAATATCCAGAAATATACCAAGGTAAAGATCTCCCGTAAGAAAGTGCCTTCAAGAAGCGATGCTGAGGACATCAGGGCCAATCTGCTCTCACAAAAGGTAAAGGATACCATTGATGAGGGTCATCTCGGAAAATATGTGCATTGGGTGGAAACTTTACTTGAAGAAGACTATACATCTCTTGATGTAGCGGCAGGTCTTGTAAAACTTATGCTTGCCGAGGATAACAAGTAAGTTTCCTGAAAAAGGAATGACTTTTGATGCTTTACCGGAAAAATTTCCGGTATTTACTCACTTTTTCAATTCAACTTATATAGGGTGAGTATTATAGGTATGCACATAGGTGATCTGCATACGGTAGTAGAATTCAGTCCGGTTTTTAATAATTGCAGATATCAACTTTAATTAATAACGGATATTTTTATGGTTTGAACCTGGTTCCATATCAGTTCTCCAGGCCCATGAAATATTCTTTTGATAATAATAGACTAAATAATCTGATATAAATAGAGGTATTAATCTGGCGAACTATAACAGCAGGAAAAGGAAAAGTAACGCAGGCAGTAAATCCGATGGTGCACCCCAGGTAGTACGTGTAAGGATTCCACGTAAGGAAAAGAACGAAGTTCTTGCAACAGTCTCAAGGCTTCTTGGAGCAAACAGGGTAAGACTGCAGTGTATGGACGGAAATGTCCGTATGGGCAGGATCCCCGGGTCAAAAAAGAAGAGAATGTGGGTTCATGAAGGGGACATCGTAATTGCTACTCCGTGGTCATTCCAGGATGAAAAAGCAGACGTCATTTGGAAGTATACAAGGCCGCAGGCAAACTGGCTCGAAAACAGGGGATACCTGAAATAATGAGCTTTAAGCTCATTTTATCTTCTTCTTAATTTTGCATCAAATAGATGCTAAAAATGTTTTTCGTTTTATCCGGAAACTATTGCTGAATTCCGGGTTAGGGTTTTACTAAGAAAAGAAAAAGATTGAAGGAAAGATCCTTCAAATTGATATTAAAAAGGTCAGTGCAGTTATTCTGCAATCTGTCCGAAAGCGAACTTGCGCATTACTTTTGTTACTTCGATTGTAACTTCATCGCCGACTTGGGTTTCAGGTACGAAGATGACAAAGCCGCTTACTCTTGCGATTCCGTCGCCTTCTCTTGCGATATCTTCAATTGTTACGTCGTACTTCTCACCGGCTTCGACCGGAGCTGTAGATTCATTTCTGTTAAACAAATATTTCACATCCATTTTAGTGGAGCTTAAAAAAATCTAACCAAGCGCTTGAAAACATAACGGTAAAGGAAATGTACTTAATGAATACAATCTAATGCCATACGTTTAACAAAATAGTTCAGTTATTATCTTAAGCAGCTCTACTAGGTCTTTCCAGTATATATTCTTATTCCTGCTTGATATCTGGTATTTTTGAATTTATTCTATAATAAATTTATATAGGTTATGAATAACCTACACAAAATAGCAACAATAATATATATTAGCTGAACAATTATGCCCATCTGCGATTATCATCTTACTCTCGTATAAAAAGTGTTGTTCCAATGCTGAAAATATCTGATACTGAAGATGATCCTTCATTAGTTCCTCCGGAAGGAATAAACTACAGGGATATGATATATGAGCTACCTGTAGGTGTAATACATCTTGATATCAACGGTGATATACTCTTTGTGAACCGGACAATACTGGAATTGCTTGGTTCCAGGTCCGAAGAGGTTACAAAATCTTTCAATATCTTCACTTTCAAACCCCTTCAGGATGCAGGTATAGCGGATATCGTTGAAAATAGTATCAGAAATAATAAGAACCTGACAGCTGAAGTTCCCTACACGACGATATGGGGAAAAGAGCTCTATTTGCGAATAAAAGTTAAACCCTTCAGGGATAAAAACGGAAATATCACAGGCTGTGTATGTACCGCAGAGGATATCTCCAGGCGGAAACAGGCTGAACTTCTCCTGGAGCATCGTGTTAGAATGGAATCCCTTATAGCCGATGTTTCTGCAGCTTTTATAGGCAGCAAATCCGTTGATATGGACCGGACAATAAGCATGGCTCTCCAATCCATATCAGAAGCAATTGAAGCTGAAAGTGCCTGCCTGCTGGAGTTACATGGAGAGCACTTTATTGTAACACATGAATGGCATGAGATCAATTCGCAACATCAGGGTTTTGGATTTCAGGAATTACCTGTAAAGGAAATTGAATGGCTGATCAACAGCCTGAAAAAGCAAAGCACCATTTTTCTGTCAGATAGCCCTGATGCGGCTGAAGGAAAAGAAGAAAGAAAACTTCTAAAGCAGCTTGGCATCAATTCATTTCTGGCCATACCAATGCTGAACAAAGGTAAACTGCTGGGCTTCATAGCTTTTACTCCCCTGAAAAAAGAAAACAAATGGATCCTTGAATATCTGCAGTTGTTCGGAATGTTGGGTGAGATCTTTGTAAACAGTATTGAGCGAAAGCGAGCTTCCTGGAAGCTAAGGCAGAGTGAAGAAAAGTATCGCCGGATATTCCATGAATTCCATGACATATATTTTGAAGTTGACCTTGAGGGCAGGATACTGACCACCAGTCCTTCTGTATACAGGCATCTTGGTTATGAACCCTGGGAGCTTATCGGATGTCATGTGGATACTGTATATAAGTATCCGGAAGATCGTGATTTTTTGCGTTCGATACTCGACGCCAATGGTTATGTTAATGATTTTGAGATGGATATGCTGAAAAAGGACGGTGAAACGATAAATGTTTCCACCAGTGCCCATTATGTATGTGATGATGTCTATCAGCCTATTGTTGCAGGTGTTATACGTAATATCACTGGACGGAAAAGTATTATCTCAGAAATACAGCAACAAAAAAAGCTTCTTGCAAGTACGTTCGATTCAATACCAGATTTCCTTGCGGTAATAGATAAAGACCTGCGTGTCATGCTGAGTAACTGGAAGGATCGCGGATACATAAGTGAAGAAGAAAAGCTCAGCAACCCCTTATGTTATAATTGTTTCATGCATCGCGATAAACCGTGTGAGCCATGTCATGCTGTGGAAGTATTCCGGACAGGAGAGGTCAAAACAGTTGAAAGGACAAATCCTATCGACGGTAAGACACGTGAGATCCGCGTAATACCGATCTTTGATGAAAATGGTGATGTTTCCCTTGTGATCGAACATATAAGGGATATGACCGAGCGGAAAAAAGCCGAACAGCTTGTCATTGATGCAAAGAATTCCGCGGAAGAAGCAAACCGGACAAAGAGTGAATTCCTAGCCAGCATGAGCCATGAGCTGCGTACTCCCCTGAATTCAGTAATAGGATTTTCGGAAATACTGCTTGCAGAAAGTTATGGTAACTTGAATGAAAGGCAGACAAGGCACGTTCAGAATATATCCACAAGCGGGAAGCATTTACTTAACCTTATAAACGATATCCTTGATCTTTCAAAAGTTGAAGCAGGCAAAATGGAACTGGATCCGGAAGTGTTCTGTCTGTCAGAAACTATGGGAGATGTTCTCAATATTTTAAGTCCTCTGGCACAAAAAAAGCAGATAACTCTTAATAATGAGGTCCCTGTCCCTTCAATGGTCAATTCTGATAAGGGAAAGATCAGACAGATACTCTTCAATCTTATCAGCAATGCCATAAAGTTCACACCTGAAGAAGGCTGTATTACTGTGGGAGCAGAAAATTGTGATGGTATGTTCCTGGTTTTTGTGGAGGATACAGGCGTAGGAATTTCAGAGGAAGACATGGGCAAGTTGTTCCAGCCATTCAAACAGATCGACTCATCCTACACACGTAAGTACGATGGAACGGGTCTGGGTCTTGCACTTGTTAAAAAACTGGTTGAGATGCAGGGCGGTACTATCAGTGTTGAAAGTGAACCTGGAAAGGGAAGTAAGTTCTTCTTTACCATACCTGATGCAACTGAGCCAGAGAACAATAATTGAAGAATGGAAACTGTTTCTGTTTTGTTTACTGTATTCTGCTTTTTAACTATTTTATTTCATCATGATGATTAGAATGATATATTTCAGTATAGAAATATTTATATTATAGATAGTCATGAATTTGTTTGCAGTTAAAAAAACTATACTTTTCAGTATGGTTAAAACAAGCGTAAAGTAGAATGTGGAACAGACAATGTCACCCCCCCCACATAATTTTAGACATAAATCGTCCCAAATCCCACAAAGTTTCCACATTCTACTTAAAGATTTAGTGGTGGTACACTATGAGTAATAACTCCGGATTCGGAACCAAGATCCTTTATGTAATATTCCTGTATCTTGTGCTTCTTTTACTTGCTGGAACGCTTACATTTTCTTACAACGGTTTTTAAAGCCGATAGAACTAACATTTCAATTTCATATCGGATCAATTAGGTAAAACTTATCATATAGAGAATCTTACTGCTTTTATTGTATAATAACAAGGTGATGGTTTGTTAAAGAAAATACTGATCTTAATGTTGATATGTACGCTGGTTACAGTTACAGTCCTGTCTTCCGGATGCACCGATACTGAAGAAACTCCTGAAGCGGAGCAAGAGAATCCTGCTGAAGTCTCTGCAGAAACTGAGGCCGAAGATACTGAAAGTGTTGATGACAGTACCTATACAAACTCTATTGGCATGGAATTTGTTAAGGTCCCAGCCGGTGAATTTGTGATGGGTTCCCCTGATGATGAGGCTTACCGTGACCGTGATGAAGAACCTCAGCATCTGGTAACCATCTCTGATGAGTTCTACATGGGTAGCTATGAGGTTACACAGGAACAATGGAAGGCGATTATGGATTCTGAACCCTTCTATTTCGAAGGTGACGACCTTCCTGCCGAGAAGATCTCATGGACCAATGCTAACAAGTTCATAGAAGAGCTCAACAGGATCGAGGATACGGATAAATACAGATTGCCAACAGAAGCCGAATGGGAGTATGCTGCCCGTGCCGGGACAACTACAGCCTATTTCTTCGGCGATGACCCGGAAGAGCTGCCAGACTATGCATGGTACGATGAGAATTCAGAGGACAGGACACGTGCCGTAGGTCTCAAGGAACCCAGTCCCTGGGGACTTTACGATATATACGGTAATGTCGCAGAATGGGTCCAGGACGAATATCACAGCAACTACAACAAAGCTCCCACCGATGGCAGTGAATGGACCGGTGGTGTGGACAGGCGTGTGTTCAGAGGTGGAAGCTGGGCAAGCGATGATGTGAACTGCCGTTCCGCAGACAGGGATGAGATCAGTCCAGGCAGCAGAAAGGAAGAGATCGGTTTCCGTATTGTGATGGAAGTCTGATCTTCTTTTACCTACTTTTTCTTTTTTGAATTATTCTGATATATATCACTGTTTTTCAGCGGGTATCGGAGAGACAAATCCATTCCTTAAAAATCCTGATGCAATACGTTTAAATTAAATATTGCAGTAGGAGTATCCAGACTGAAATTGAGCAAGGAGAACCCTTACAATGATAGAGGAGATTACCAATAAGTATGACCCGGTGAAACTGGAGAGTAAGATCCACGATCTCTGGGAAAAAACTGATGCGTACTCAAAGGTACGCGAGCGCAGAAAAGGTGGCAAAAGGTTCTTTTTCGTAGACGGGCCACCATATACCACAGGACACATTCACCTTGGTACCGCATGGAACAAGATCATCAAGGATTCCATACTGCGTTATCGTTCAATGAATGGTTACGATATACTTGATCGTGCAGGATGGGACATGCACGGTCTGCCAATCGAGGTAAAAGTGGAAGGAGTACTTGGTTTTACCTCAAAGAAAGACATCGAGAAGTATGGTGTCGGCAATTTCATCGAGAAATGCAAGGAATTCGCCCTCACTCAGAAGGATGATATGACAGACCAGTTCCGCATGCTGGGTGCATGGCTTGACTGGAAGGATCCCTACATGACACTCCGTGATGAATATATCGAGGCTGCATGGTGGACACTCAAGCAGGCACAGGAAAAGAAGCTGCTTGAGCAGGGTAAACGTGTTGTCAACTGGTGTCCGAGATGTGAAACAGCAATCGCCGACTCAGAAGTGGAGTACGAGGACCGGACGGACCCTTCGATCTTTGTGAAATTCAAGGTAAAGGGTGAGGAGAATACATCCGTTGTTATATGGACCACTACTCCGTGGACCATTCCTTCAAATGTTGCAGTGGCGGTACATCCATCCTTTGAGTATTCTAAGGTCAAAGCTATATCCTCTGATGGAAAAGAAGAGATCCTTATTATGGCTTCCCAGCTTGTGGAGGATGTTCTCAGGAAGGGAAGATATGCAGATTATGAGGTACTTGACACAATGCTTGGCGAGGACCTGACCTCCCTTTCATATGAAAGCCCTCTCATAGACCTGGTACCCGAGCAGGCAGCTATGGAACATGGCATCTACCTGGCTGACTTTGTGACCGCTGAGAACACGGGCTGTGTGCACATCGCTCCTGGTCACGGTATGGATGACTTTGAAGTAGGCAAGAAGCATGGGCTTCCAATTTTCTGTCCGGTAGGTCCGGATGGACGCTACACGGAAGCTGCAGGTGAGTACACCGGAATGCACATCCGTGAGGCTAACAAGGTGGTTGTGGAAGATCTGCTTGAGCGTGAAAGACTGCTCGCTGAGGATTCAATTACTCACAGGTACGGACACTGCTGGCGCTGTAAGACACCTATAATCTACCTTGCAACCGAACAATGGTTCATCAAGATTGGAGAGCTCAAGGATCAGATGCTCTCGGAGATCGAGAAGGTTGACTGGTATCCTGACTGGGCGGGTTCTGCAAGGTTTAAGGACTGGGTCGAGGGTGCACGTGACTGGTGTGTATCCCGTCAGAGATACTGGGGCATCCCGATACCCGTATGGAAGTGTGATAGCTGCGACAGGATGCATGTTGTCGGAACCAAGGAAGAGCTCTTTGAGATGTCTGGCAATGCAGAGGACGTTGAACTGCACAGGCCATACGTGGATGAGATCCTGCTGGACTGTGAATGCGGTGGCAAGATGAAGCGTGTGGAAGACGTATTTGACGTCTGGTTCGATTCAGCCGTGGCTTCCTGGGCAACCCTGCGTTTCCCGCAACAAAAGGAAGAGTTTGATAAATGGTGGCCAGCTGACTTTATCACCGAAGGACAGGACCAGACACGCGGATGGTTCTATTCGCAGCTTGGTGCCAGTATGGTTGCCTTCGGAAAAGCGCCTTACAAGAGTGTGCTAATGCACGGTTTCACCCTTGACAGTGAGAGCAAGAAAATGTCAAAGAGTCTCGGGAACGTCGTGGCACCCGGAGATGTTATCGAACAGTTTGGTGCCGATACCCTGAGAAGCTTTGTTCTTTCATCAAGTGCCCCATGGGAAGACCTGAAGTTTGTGAGCGGTGAGCTTGGCAACATCAACAGGACACTGAACATTCTCTGGAATGTATATCGCTTCCCGCTACCATATATGGTACTTGATGAGTTCGACCCCTCAAAGGTATCCCTTGAATCTGTCAAAGCTGACATGCGTAAAGAGGACAGGTGGATACTCTCAAGGTCACAGTCGCTTATCAGCGACGTGGATAAGGCAATGGACAGATATACCCTTCACAGGGCCATCCGTGCCATTAACGAGTTCGTACTCGAGGACCTGTCAAGGTGGTATATCCAGCTAATCAGACCAAGGACATGGGTAGAGGCAGATGATCCTGATAAGATCGCAGTATACAGGGTACTGTATGAGGTATTCATCACACTTTCAAAGGTGATTGCACCGTTCATGCCACACCTGGCTGAGGAGATGTACCAGAACCTTGTGAGAAATGTTGATGCTGATGCACCTGAGTCAGTACACATGAACGACTGGCCGACTGTTGACGAATCCCTTGTGGACAAGGAACTTGAAGTACACATGGACCTTGCAAGGTCCATTGTGGAATCTTCATCCAACGCACGCCAGAAGGTCAAAAGGAAGCTCAGATGGCCTGTATCCCGCATAATAGTATCCCCTAACAAGGAATCAGCTGCCGATGCGGTTGTGAACCTCAAATCCGTACTCATGGATCAGACCAACTCCAAGGACATCGTTATCACAGGCGTTGATGAATCATGGGATGAGCTTGGTTTTGAAGCAAATCCTGACCCGAGTGCCATTGGTCCTGCGTTCAAGGGAGATGCAGGTAAGGTCATAGCTGCCATCAAGCAGACCGATGCGATGGCACTGAAAAAAGCCCTGGCGACTTCAGGGGAATTCGAACTTGAGATTGCCGGGGGTACGAAAGTAACTGTGACACCGGATATGGTCAATTTCGAGGAGAGCCTTCCGGAAATGACCGCCAGTGCCGAATTTGATGCCGGTACAATCTATGTGGATGCAAAACTGACACGTGAGATCGAATCCGAAGGTTTTGCCAGGGAAGTCATACGCAGGGTACAGGATATGCGTAAGGAACTTGACCTTGCGGTCGATGAACCCATCAAAGCCCATATCAGGGTAGAGGACGAAAGGGTTGTGGACCTCATACTCGATTTTGAGCAGTACATTGCAAAAGAGATCAGGGCTGATGTGCAGGTCATAGGACTTGATGTGGACTCCGCAGGTGAGCTTTCCAAGGACTGGGAAGTTGAAGGCATATCCATAAGTATCGGAATCTCCCCATCCAACGGAGATTAAAAAGACAATGGAATTTAAGCAATGGGAACCCATTTATCTTGATATACTCGAGGATATGGGTTTTAGCAGGGAAGAGGATGAGCAAGCAGCTATCATCCTCTCCCGGATGCTTGATAAGGATAACACTGCGGATCTATCCGTACTTAGAAAACTGATAGCCGGAAAAAGTGTTATTGTATGCGGTAATGCTCCTTGCCTCAAAGACCAGCTTGAAGTCACGGATATTTCAGGAAAAACTATAATTGCCGCCGACGGTGCTACTGCAGTTCTTGTTGACAGAGGTATAATACCTGATATAATCGTAACCGATCTTGACGGAGATTTGGAAAAGGAGATCCTTGCAAATAAACGCGGGTCTGTTGTTGTGGTGCATGCACATGGGGATAATATTGACAAATTAGAGAGATATGTACCGTTGATGAAAGACATAATAGGAAGTACCCAGTCAGTTCCCCTCGTAAACGTCTATAATTTCGGAGGATTCAGTGACGGGGACAGGTGTGTTTTTCTGGCAGATGAGTTCCATGCGTCTGAAATAAAACTACTGGGTTTTGATCTTGATGATGTTAATGTCACTGACATAAAGAAAAAGAAACTGATATGGGCAAAAAAGCTGATTGGAGATTTACTCTGAAAACTTTATTTTTATATTACCTGTCTATTTTATTAAGTCTTTCAGAGTTACGATTTTATGAGAATCTATTTATATTTCCCTACTAAATAGGAAATGGAATTATATGCAAACACTGATTCTTTGTATAGACAGAGATAACGATCTGGGTGAAAAAGCCGATATAAGGGGGCCTCTGATTGGCAGGGAGGCGAATATCGAGGCTGCAGTAAAGCTCGGTACCGCAGACCCCGAGGATTCTGATACGAATACCATATTTGGCGGTATCAGGGTACTTGACGATATGCTTGCAAAGGGTATTGATGCTGAAATTGTGACCCTTGCAGGTGATCGGAACATCGGCATAATCTCGGATCAGAAAATAGCGAACCAACTTGATCTCATACTTAAGAAATTCAATGCCGAATCCGCAATTTTCATATCAGACGGTGCAGAGGATGAGACACTGCTACCGATCGTGCAGTCCAGGATAAAGATTGACTCTGTCAGACGTATAGTTGTTATGCAGAGTGCCAATCTCGAAAGTACTTACTACATCATAAAACACGCATTCAATGACCCGAAGATATCCCAGACCTTCTTTGTACCGCTGGGTCTGGCTTCATTGATATATGCGTTCTTCCTTATGATCGACTATCCCCAGGGAGCTGTTATAGGAATACTTGCAGCGATAGGTCTTTACATGCTCTACCGTGGTTTCGGTGATTCGATATCCATACTCTGGGGACATATGAACGATTCCTTTTACTCAGGCAGGATGACGTTTGTAACTTATGCCATAGCAGGTGTGATATTCGCACTTGCAACAATTGTGGGTCTGGTAAATGTATGGAACCTCTATACTAGCGAAGGTGTCTGGTATTACGGAATAGTGCCTCTGGTGACGGTATTTATAAACTCCACTGTGTGGTTCTACACAGGATCGATTCTGTTTGCTGATCTGGGTAAGATAATAGATTGTAAGAAAAGCGGAAGGTCCGTTTTCCGGTACATCATACCTGCCTTCTTTGCGATCTCGATGGGTTTGCTATTCTGGGGTGCAAGTACCTACCTGATGTCCATAAACCCGGTAATAGGCAGTGAATCCCTTGATTCTCAGGCCGGAGTGCAGTACTTTGTATATTCCATAGTGGCTGCGATCATCATAGCATTGCTCGGGATCAAGATATCCACGAATATCAAAATGGAAGAAAAAAAAGGTCTGGTGGGATCAGCCGATGCAGATACCTGAGGCACGAGCTCTTCACGGAAAATCACCGGATCTGGCAATAATAGGAGGTGTTAATGCTTTTCTGCCTGAAAAGGTTGAAAGCTGCCCCCTTGAAACACCTTTTGGCAATATTAATGTTCATTTCTTAAACACAGCTAAAGGAAGAGTTGTGATAATCCCGAGACATGCTGACGGAACAAAACACGTTCCGCCTCACAGGATCAATTACAGGGCAATCGTGATGGGCATCAAGCAGCTTGGGGTTGAGAGGATCATTTCCCTGAATTCCGTGGGTACGATGAAAGAACATCCCATAGGCAGCATTGTCCTGGCCGAGGATTTCATTGACTTTACCAGGAACAGGGTTTCCACTTTTCATGATGACAGGACAGTGCACGTTGATGTGACCGAGCCCTACTGTCCGGAAATAAGGGACAGTATCAAAAAAGTGCTGAAAAGCAAAAACGCAGGCTTCTCGGAAGGAGTCTATGCCTGTACCGAGGGTCCGAGATTTGAAACAAGGGCAGAGATAAGGATGATGAGCCAGTTTGCTGATGTTGTGGGTATGACGGGTGTACCCGAGGTCGTACTTGCTAAGGAGCTGAATCTCTGCTATGCCTCTGTGTGTACGGTCACAAATAACGCCTGTGGACTGGATGATACGAAGATCACGGCATCCGAGGTCGTGGATATACTGCAGGAGAAAAAGGAAACTCTTTTCGATATAGTCATCGAGGCTATCGAAGGGATACCGAAAAAGAGAAACTGCAGTTGCAGGCATGCTATGATAGATGCCTGCCTCTAACTGGAATTAAAAAATTAAAATAAAAAAGTTTGAGCCTGAATAAACTTAAACTTCGATTTTACCGATTCAGGCTATGTCCTTTGAAGTGTCGATCTGGACTCCTTCTCCGATCTTGAACTTAATGATATCATTATTTGGTATGAGTCCTCGTATCTTCGGAATGGAGAGTTTGCTCACAAGTTTATCAGATTCCTTATCAAGGGAGGAGTCGAATATAACATCAACTGCTGCAAAGGTCTCATTGTCCATTTTTACAGGAGTACTTCCCTTCTGACCGTAAAGATATGTGAGACACTGTATCTCCTTTGTTATCTCGTATATTACATTTGTAAGCTGGCGTATAATTCCCGGACTTACCTGGAGGTTCATGAAGAACGAGAACGAATCTATGATAATGTTGATTATCTCATCGCCTGCGTCGTTTGCAATGTTCTGGAGATTATATTCAGCAAACTCTATTATTCGTGAGTCCATGTACTCATTACCCACACTTTCGACCATTTCCCCGCAGGAACTGAAGTAGTATTCACTGTAGATATCAACAAAGATGATATTTCCCGGATCGAAACCAAGATTGATGATATCATTGAGAACATATTTCGGTTTTCGTCCTGTGGTGAAATAGAAAGTCTTGCGCGACTGGGTGAACTGATAGAGAAACACTTCTGACATGGACCTCGGATCGGCTGAGAAATAAGACAGCGAACCAGCGGGTAAACCTCCACCAAGGCTTCTGTCAAGTACGCTGATGCCTGATGGAAGCAGTATCATTCCATCCTGCGATATTGCGTCAGAAGCCGGTTTTTTAAGGCTGTCATAAAGTGACGGTGTTTCTCCGTATTCTTCAGTCTGTTCTTCTGAAGTGACGGTGTCTGCTGTGATAGAATTATTTATCAAGATATTCCAAGCCCCTATAAGCAAGAATAATATATACTTAATTATATTTTTAGCTTATGGCTTTTATAAATCCAATACTATTTATAGCCACTGTACAATGAAAGAACACCAATGACTCTCTGGATATTATTTATAGCCGAAAGATCAAAAATAACAGTCCTTGCAATAAGGGACAAGAAGAAAAAACCTCTTTTTGTCGGAGAGGTGGTGCTAAGGAACACTTCCGGTGGTCCGAGGCCTCACAAGTTCAAAGTAAAAACCGATAAAGGTGAAGAGCTGCATCCGCCATCGGAGATCACGGACCTGCTGCGAAAGGCCAATCGTATCATGATAGCAAAGGATGGGGATCAGGAGCAGACCTCAGATCTTGTTGCTATGCTGCAGGGCTTTCAGTTAAGTGCAGATGTCGTAAATGTCTGCAGGTTCTGTGTCCTGAAAGACATGTTCAATTTCCTGAACAGAAGGTCAATCAAATACCACAGGGAAAAGATATGCGAAGATTGTGCAAGGGAAGAACTATACAGGGTCCTGGCAAGCTCGCAGACCTTCTACAGTGACGAAGCATGTGAGAGGCTGGAATCGATTCTCCTGAAAACCCGGGATCTTGACCGAACCCTGCTGATGCTGAGTCCCGAAGACCTTGATCACGAACTCACGCGGTTTGATTCAATAGCCGCAAGCAAGGAGATTTCCGGAACCAGGATTAAAGAGCTCCCGATCCGCCGCAAATTCAAGGATCTTCTTCTGAAGAAGTCCGATACCCTGCTGCCGGTACAGTCACTTTCGGTCGAAAGCGGCCTGCTCAAGGGACAGAACCAGCTTGTGACTTCCGTTACCGCAACCGGTAAGACGCTTATCGGAGAGCTTGCAGGTGTCGAGAACATCCTGAGAAATAAGGGAAAACTGCTCTATCTGGTCCCCCTTGTGGCACTTGCGAACCAGAAATATGACCAGTTCACAAAGAGATACTCAAATCTTGGCATACAGACATCCATCAGGGTTGGTAGTGCCCGTATCAAGGCATCGAAAAACGATAAATCAAAAAGGACACTTGATTCGGATATCATTATCGGTACATACGAAGGTATAGATTATATACTTCGGACCGGGGGTGCCGATATGCTTGGTCAGGTCGGTACGATCGTTGTGGATGAGGTCCACACCATAGAGGATGAGGAGCGTGGCCACAGGCTGGATGGTGTTATCGGGAGGCTAAAGTATGTGGCACCCAGTGCACAGTTCATATATCTCTCAGCCACCGTTGCAAAACCGCAGCTTATGGCAAAACAGCTCGGTGCAAAGCTTATAGAGTACGAGTACCGTCCTGTGCCCATAGAGAGACATCTGGTGCTCTGTCCGGAACATTCAAAGATCAAAATTATGACCCGGCTTGTCAGGGACGAGTTCAACAAGGTCTCATCAAAGGGGCACAAGGGTCAGACCATTGTTTTCACAAACTCAAGACGTAATTGCCATCGTATAGCCGAAGCACTGCCAATGTATGCAGCTCCGTATCATGCGGGTCTTACAAGTGAGGAACGCAAGAAGGTTGAGGTGAGTTTTGGTAAGGGCAAGCTTCCGGTGGTAGTGACAACGGCAGCCCTGGCAGCAGGAGTGGATTTCCCTGCCTCGCAGGTAATATTTGAGTCCCTTGCCATGGGAATTGAATGGCTCAATATGCAGGAGTTTTTGCAGATGCTGGGACGTGCGGGCAGGCCTGATTACCATGACAGGGGTGAGGTTGTGCTGCTTGCGGTGCCGAATAAGAAATATACCAGTAACCAGGGTGATACCGAGGATGCTGTTGCCATAAAGCTGCTTAAGGGAGAGATGCAGCATATAGGTGTGGACTACGGGGAAGAGGAGAAGACAGAGGAGATCCTTGCTACGGCTGCTGTGACGCATTCTGTGAAAGACCTGAAGAGAATACATGCGAACATGCTTGCCGATTATAGTGTGGATTTCCTGATCAAAAGACTTGAGAGGTCAAAGTTCCTTCATAGAAAAGGTGACAGTATAAAGCTGACCCGTTTTGGTAAGATCGCTTCAGGCCATTTCCTGTCGGTCTCAAAGGCGTTTCTGATACGTGATGCCGTGATGATGGAGCAGAGTCCCCTGACAACCGTTTCCAATCTGGAGTTCTTTGATTCCGTGTATTTCAAATACGCTGCCAGAATATCTGCTGCCCTGAACATAAACCTGCCATCCAGGGTTTTCCAGGGTGCATCTCTTGATATACTCTTTGAGGGAGAGAACATGCAGAAACTGGATATCAGTCTACGGGACCAGGTGTTCGAGTTCGCTTCGGACTTTTTGACCTGCAGTTGCAAGGATTCTCCCTATTGCGGATGCGCTGAGCACAAGTTCTCTGAGAAGATCATATCCATACGTGCTGAAGGATATGATCCCGTGGGAATTGTCAGGAAACTGGAGAATCTCTATGGTGTTACTGCCTATCCTGGCGATGTGCTGGGTTATCTGGACAATGTTGTACGTAATCTGGAGGCCGTGGAGATGATTGCCAGGGCATATTCCAAAAAGGATATAGCCTCAGAGGCACGCAGGCTGAGAAAACAGGTCGAAGGATAATTTTTGCGGGAATTATCACAAGCCTTTAAAGTGATGCTTGCTCTTATTAGGTAAATAGTTTACAAAGGAAACGTTAACATGAGTGAACAAGCGGATGAGAAGAAGGCAAAAAGGAAAGTCAGGATCGAGCTGTATAAACCTGAGGATTTCAAACAGGTATACTCCATAGGCGCCATAGGAGGTCACAGCCCGTATGACTTCAGGATCGGTTTTTACAATGACATGCCTTTGCCTGCTGCCAAGGCAGGGGAAGAGCAGGTAATACAGAGAAGGCTTGAAAGCGAGGTTATCCTGTCTCCACTGGCCGCTCTTGAACTCTCAAAATGGCTGAACCAGCACCTCAAGGATTATGAGGCCAAGTTCGGTCCTATCAGAAGACCGGTGAAGCCGAAAAAAGAATCCGAGACTCCGGTACAGGACAGCACGGAACTCCAGGGTTATACATAAATCCTGTATTTTTCCCTATGTATTTCAAAGACTGATGAAAAATTGCTTTCCATGAAAAATTGGAATGGATAAAGGTTATATCGCTAGTGATAAATATTAGGTTGTATTATTGTTAGAGCCTATACTTTGAATTTTAAATCCAGATTTTAGAAATGATGTGAGGATTAATTTTGTTCCCTAATAAGAAAGTCCAGAAATTGATTGGATCAAAAGTCCAGGTTGAGATGAAAGGCGACCTTCACCTTCTCGAAGGAACTCTTAACAGTGCAGACGATTACATGAACCTCCATCTCCTTGATACTGTTGAGATTGCAGACGGTGAAAAGTTAAGATCACTTGGTTCTGTGGTCCTGCGTGGAAATAATATTATTCTTGTCATCCCGATGGAAGATTAATTTCGACGCGTAGTGGGAAGATATGAGTATTGAAGAAACTGCTCTGAAAGTTATTAGTGATCAGGAAGAAGGCGTCTACCAGAACCAGCTCTGGAAATTGCTCGAGATCGACAGCCGTAAGTGCTCCAGGATCGTTTCAAAGCTCCTGGATGAGGATCTGATCACCCGTGAGCCTGCGGTATCCAACGGTGCCAGGACGTACCTGTTAAAGGTCAAGGAAGAGGAGAAGCCCGCCTTTGAGTTACTCATGGCAGGGGAAGTTTTCTCTCCGTGTGCAGGATGCAGGGATGCATGCCAGCCCGAGATGTGCGATAAACTCACTTATTGGGTCATGCACCTGAGGGATGGGGAAGAGGAATCGGCTGAAATGCAGTGATCAGGCGAAACCTTTAATAATGATATCTACTATGTTGGAGTCGCTTGTCTAAAGCGAAATCGACGTGCTCCGATAGTGTAGTCCGGCCAATCATTCCGGCCTTTCGAGCCGAAGACTCGGGTTCGAATCCCGGTCGGAGCACCATTCTACTATTTTCTAACTGTTTTAATAATAAATTTTTACAACTAGATTGCTGTATTGTAATTTTATTTAGAAATATTGATTTTTCTTGGAAACTTATAAAATAAATAGCCAACAGTTTTATGTACCATCTGAAAAACGGTAGCTGGCATACGAGAGGCTCCCTTACTTTGTGGAGTTAGTTAGGCTTCCATGCAGCAAGTTCTTTAATGGCCTTCCTGGCTTCGGGATCCTTTGCACAGCATCAAGCATGTTATCGAAGATCTCCGGCTTGATTACACCTTACGGTCTACGATGCTGCTTACATTGACTTTAGGACCGTATTTCACAACCTCGCCGGGAGCCTTAATGTCAAAAGAGTCTCCAATAAAAACAACTGTCTTTACTTATTTTTCTTTCATGATGTTACTCTCCTTCGGATAAACAGCATTATGAAAAATTTAGTATATATAGTAAATAAAATATAGAGAATAGTTATACACACAAAAGATGTGCAGTCAGTTCACAACCCTCCGATCTATTACTGGATGAGAAAGGGGATGTTGTTCTGTTTTTAGATAAATCCATCTAACATGTCGTGCAGTCACTGGCTTTACTGCCCCCACTCATTGTATGGATAGAAAGATTCTATTTTTTTTCCAAATAGTCATCATAATCGGAAGTTTTATTCCAAAGTTTTTCCTTTATTCATCAAATTTTGATTCGATGGATTTTAGAACTATATTCATGAGTGATATCATTGTCCTGTATGAATCAGCCGATGCCTCATGTGTTTTTTTACATTTAAGACACCATAATTTTTTATCTGGTGTTGGTATCATCAATTTTTTGCAATCAGGACATTCAATGCAGATGGATACTGTTTTCATTCTCAACCCTTCTTTTATTGACGATTTCGGATTATGCCAGTGAATAATCAATCACATTTTTCTCTGCACATCACTTTAATACATACATTGCTTCAATTACTTTATATCAGATCGATAGGATGGATTAGCTTTATACTATTGTAATTCCTCTTTTTAGGTTGTAGAATTCTAGTGATACTAATACCCAAATGCTTTTCATAATCATCTTTTTTGGCAGCGTAACTAATTTTCTGTAAAATATAACAGTCCCGTACCTCTTAGAATTAGTGAACACAACTAAGAAGGTACAGGACCATGAATCTATATGACCTGTTAGAAGATTACTTTGTCGATAGAGAAGATGCTATAAGAGCCCTTATAACCTGGTTCTTGAACCAGGTTATGGAAGTTGAGGCCTTTCAGCAATCAGGCGCAGAGAAGTATGAACGTAACGAGAACAGAAAAGCTCAGCGTAATGGTTACAAAAAGCGATCCTTTACAACCAGGCATGGCAAACTGGAATTACTGAAACCTCAGTTACGTGATGTTCCGTTTACGACACAAGTCTTTGACAGATACTCCAGAACAGAGAAAGCATTGGAAAATGCGATTGTTGAATCATATCTCCAGGGAGTATCGACACGAAAAATAAAGCACATCATCTCTGAGCTTGGAGTTGAGAACGTTTCTGCATCGAAGGTATCCAGGATATCCCAGGAACTGGATGAGAAGGTGAACGAATTCCTATGTAGACCTATTGAGCAGGAGATCAAGTACCTGTTCGTTGATGCTACTTACTTCAAGATAAGGGATAGTACCCAGTACAGTAACAAAGCTTTGTTTGTTGTCGCTGGTGTGAGGAAAGATGGATATAGAGAGATCCTGGGAGCAAGGATTGCAGATGGAGAAGATGCAATGTTCTGGGAAGATCTCTTTAGTGATCTTAAGGAAAGAGGACTAAGAGGAGTTGAACTGATCATCTCAGATGGTCATAAAGGAATCCAGAAAGCAGTAACAACTTCATTTCCAGGATCAAGCTGGCAGATGTGTCAGGTTCATTTGATCCGAGCTGTATTGAAAACTATACCCAAAAAGCACCAGAAAGAAGTGGCGGAGAAAGTAAAAAAGTCTATAGAGGATCCAGAACAGGTAGCTGAAGTGATTGAATTCCTTGAGGAAAGAAGGTTTCACAAGGCCATTGATACACTTGAAAGATTCTACTTTGATATTCATAATTATCAAGCATTCCCAAAAGAACATTGGAGAAAGATAAGAAATACGAATATCTTAGAAAGAATCAACAAGGAACTCAAAAGAAGAAGTAAGGTTGTTGGGGCATTCCCCAATGAAGAGTCTCTATTGAGACTTGCAGTCTCAATATTGATAGACATCAATGAAGAGTGGATCACAGGAAACAAATATTTATCTATGGAAGACTAAGAACAAATAGAGGTACAGGGAATTTACAGCAAATGTGGGACACTGCCTCTTTTTTTCCTCATCCGATACATTTGCGGAATCAAATTTATAGAAATCTTCCTTTTTAGAGAAAGATTCCAGCATACTTCCATCAGGAACTTTTTTTATTTCATTTAAACCAATTTCAATTCTTTTTTTATCATCATTTGAAATTAATTTAAGTAAAAACAAATATCCATTTTCTCTTCCATGAAGAACAAATCCAGCTCCATTAAGTCTCGCACTTCTATTTTTAAGACTACTAATTAAAGCATCTATTCCAGTTATTTTTGTCTCCAAGTTTCCACTTAAAAGATTCATCTCAAAAAGATCTTTTGTGTTGCCGTCATCTGCCTTTTTTCTTGAAAAGTTTGTAATTCCAATTACTTCAAAAAGAGGATTAATTTTGGAAATAGATTCTTTAAAAAAAGCATGAATTTTATCTGTATTTCCAAGTACAGGCAGATTTTCTTCAATTATCCTAAAACGAATATTACTATCAGTATTGATAATTTCATTAATCACCCCATAAACAATACTATAGTCGATTGCTTGTTCTAAAAAGGTGAAAATAATGCAAACATTTCCTTCATTAATAATTTCAAATCTGATATTTCGGGTAACAACCTCAAAAAGGGAATATGTCTTAGAAGAAGTGGTGCTGTATTCAATTTCACCAACTAATACACCATGCTTTACTCCCACATAAAGAAGCTTACTGTCACTTATGTTTTCAAAAGTCCTTAATACATTTGCATTAAAATATCGGTTTAGCTCTTCAAAAGTAATACTAGTTTCAGGTTCTAGAATAAAGCCCGATACAGTTGGAAAAGCTTTGGTCCCAATATACCTTTTTATTTTTTCTTGAGAATCAACACCATATATGAATTTGGACACAACTGTTGCCAAGGGTCTTCTAGTATTTGAAAATAGAAATACACCTCTCGATTTAAAATATTCTTCTAAATTATGAACTCTAATATCATTACCATTAAAAAAAAGCATCAATTCATCTTGACGTTTGTATGTTTTTTCCTTATTAAGAGTCATTTAAACACCGTTTTTAAATTAATACTACAATTCATGTCAAAACCCAAATATATAGGAGAGATATTTTCAAAGCCCTCTATTTCAGATTTGTATTGATTGTAAATCGGTTCATCATTATAATTACAGTTTGCAAATATAATAGTGGACAAATTCATATTATAATACGATTCAAAATCTTTAATAAATAGAAATGATTCAACGGATGGCTTGTCAAAAGTAAGAATGCCATCTCCATCTTTGCTTTTAAAGGGTACGATGTCGGAAAATAAATGGAATAGAGGCAATTTATCTGACTCTTGTAATGTGTTTGTTGATCTTAATTGACGAGAATAAAACTTCAAATCTTTGGTGTAATTTTTCAATTCTACAAAAGCTTTAAGCCTGTCATTTGAAAGAATAAAAATAGTTGGAAAATTCATATCACGTATAGTTTCCTCAAGTTTACACATTTCAAGTGTTTGTAGGTATTTATCATAATCAAAACTCGAAAACCGATAACATAATATGGCATACCTAAATGATTTGACATTACATGCTTTTATTTTCGTATCCTCATATAACTCTTGATAGTTCATTACTTGCTTCACTTTATGTTTGAGTATCCCAATATGTTTTGCTAACATTGAAGGAGTAAAGTTTGAAATGTCAGATATTTTTTTAGATTCAATAATTACTCCTTGGTTAATATTCTCAAGTGGTTCAAAAAGTTCATATATAAAATCATAACCTCTATTTTCAGATTTCTCTTCATCAGAGACTTTTGGTACTGCAATATCAACATTATAATAAATTGAATTCCATCCAGCAAAATTTGAAAAAAATGCCTCGATTTCATCTTCTGCAAATTCTCCAGTTATGTTTTTGCCCTCTGGTCCTCGCAAATTAATAATTGGCGTATTCATAAAAATACCTCATAATAAATTAGACAACACATATGTTAAAATTTTAGAATTGTTTTCAGAATAAGATCTAAATAAAAAAGAACTGTCTTTGCCAATAGTAAGAGTGATTGTATCACCCTGGTAACTTTCAAACGACAATGTAACTTTTAACAAGTTATTGCAATATTTTTCAATTATATCTTTGAATAATTCGTAATCATAGACATTAGGTATATATCTTCCTACCAATGAACTGTTACATTGAAAGTTTTTAAGTTCAACTTGCTCCATTCTACTAATAAATGTAGATTTTTTCATGATTTCTAGAATTTTAGCAAATTCTATTTCAACCGAGATGAAAGAGTTACCGCAAATATTCTCTAGTTTTCTAACTAAAAAATCGCTTTGTGATTTTCCAGCATATATAATTAACAACATACTGTCTAAATTAATTTCGAAAATATGGTCTTTAATAGTTTCTCCTTTCCTCTGTATAAGCTCTCCTTGAAAATCCCCATACGTATAGTTAATTTTTCTAAGGTACTGAAAAAGAAAAACATCATTTGAAGATTCTAGAAGAACAAAACCATCTTTGCTATCTGATGGAGAAAAAGAGTGTTTTTTAATTTCATCTATAAGTTCTGAACTAAATGATTTTGTCAATTTCCTGATACATGCAGAACGGAACTTATAATCCATTTATTTACACCTTAACAGCAGTCATTGTACTAATAAATAAATGAATCGTTTTTATAAATAATTTTTTCACAACGTTATATGTAACAATAGATATAAATCCAAAACTATGAAGTTTACTTCACTATAATGATTCACATATTTCTTTACTTAAGGTTATTAGAAGTACGTCTATTCTGACCACTGGTAAAATGAAACAGAGTAAGTTCATTCGCAGGTTTTAACGTATCCCAAGGTTTACGATCCTCAGAACACATTAAGTTTAAGCGATTAATTGAACTCATTAAATCACCTAAGTTTTACACCAAGTACAGCAAGATATTTTTCATAGCATAGGTCACATCTGTAAACTTTCTTACCAAATGTTTCACTTACATTCCTGGCAACATTGCCACATTCACAAATCTTCTGTTTTTCTTTCATATGCCAACCTCACACGTCTAAATTCGTGATCTTGAAACTATCAGGCGGATCCTGGAGATCTACAAGGAAAAGCCGCGTAGTTTTTGCGGTACCGTATCATCTTTCAAAATTAGAGAGTATTCACTAAGCAGTTATTCAACATAGACACGGTTGTCTTGATCTCTTATAGAGCTTAACCTATAGGCACATTCACCCAGGTATTCATCATCTGCAATAAAGTCACGAACCTTACGATATCCCCTTTCGTGATAGGTAATTTCGGGAATCCATTCACCTCAGAATAAGATAAACAGAGTAGACTATAAGAAGTACGAAAAGACCTATCAGTACTATAGCAAAAGTGTAATTGTCAGTTACGGCTGCGTACAGGGCACCCCATCCTAAAAGTGCAATTAAAATCCTTATGGTTTTGAAATCCATCTCTATTTACTTTTCACCTTCAATACATTAAATTAGTTATGAATATTGAGTATGAAGTATTTTTTCAAAACACGTTCAACAGGCGATAGTTATCCACTGATTTTTATAACACAGCTAAATATTCTCCCTCTTTAATATGGCATCTTAAAATTTAACGGCGTTAAAAGATAATTCCTGATAACAAGGAAATACCATGAATAATATTAATATCCGTTTTAGTTATATGTGAAAAAGAACTATTAGGGTTTGTTGTGCAACGGTGCACAATAAACTATTGAGAGTGGAGTTAAAGAGAGATATTGGGGAATATCTCGGACACGCAAGGAAAGAAGCACCATAAGCGTGGTGGTTTATCAGGTGCTTCATTTACCTTCCCAACCAGCGGGTTGGGGAGTGGGGTTTAAGAGATGTTGGGGAACATCTCGGATTCACAAGGAAAGAGGCACCTTAAAGCGTGGTGGTTTTATCAGGTGTCTCATTCTACCTTCTTTTAATTTACAACTGCGTTTCTGATATAAACCATTCTCGTAAGTTAATAATTTTTCAGAGCAGCAATATTTTAACTGAAGTTTTGTGTGTTATTTAATCACGATGAGACTTAGATTACAACGTTTGTATGGTGGTTTAAAATGATAATGAAATAGGTTGTTTATGTTCTTCTTTTTGAAGTGTGCCGGCTTCGCCGGGACCCTACGGGATAATCTACGAAATTCTTTCACTATTATTTGTGAGTTAGAAAAGGACAGGCAACAAACCAGAAACGATCTGATGCACTTTCATTTATTGCCCGCTCCTGAAAAAAAATTAAAACCCAAACAGGGATGAAACCTGCATCACTACATTTGCGACTGTGTATTTGACAGTGTTTATAAGGCCCACGGGTTCAATTACGATCTCACCGTTGTCTTTTGCTGCGATGAATTCATTCAATGGGTCTGAAGAGCTGAGAATGGTTCTTGCTGTGGCTTCATTCAGTCCTACGACCATGCTAGCATCGAATTCCGTGTCCTCATCGACCTCTTCAAATGTGGTGATGTATGAATCTTCGGTAACTGCCTTAATGTATCGTTCATCTCCCTCATCAGTGACAATTACCAGTTTGATCACTTCGTTTCCCAGAAGGGATTGCAGGTAGGAAGGTACATATTCGGCGTTCTCGTTGTATTCATCTACCCTGTTGTCAAGATCACTGACAATATCAGCACTTGCCATGGGCATGGAAATCATCAGGAATAAAGCTAGAATTGTGATTATCTTTTTCATAGTATCCTCCTTTTGAGTATCTTTTAGTTACACTGTTATGCAAGAATTTTACAGTGTAGGTATATAGTATCCGGTACACCCCTTACACTGAGATATATGTCTGATTCTTATTAAATTTTTTGTTAGCTAAATAAAAAATTAATCTATGTGGACTTGGTGATATCAAAAAGTCAAATATTTATTTATATATTTACTTAGTTCTGATATTTATGAAATCCTCATTGCGATTTACATATCTTTTACTTTGTATAGCTCTCACAGCTGCTATGGTCATAACCGCAGGGTGTCTCTCCGATGGAGAAAAGGCTACCGAAACTGCAGATCCAGGCAGTGACATGGAAATAAGTGATCTGACCTTCTACACCGAAGAACTCCCTCCTTATAACTATGAGGAAGACAGAATGTTGAAAGGCCTGTCTGTTGACCTGCTGGAAGCAACTACAGAAAAGATGGGAACTGAAGTATCCCGGGAAGAAGTAAACCTTGTGCCCTGGACCGAAGGCTATCAGGCTGTTCTGAACGAGAATGCCACAGTGCTTTTCAGCATGGCAAGAACTCCCGAGCGTGAGGATCTGTTCAAGTGGGCCGGACCTATCTATACCAACCGCAAGGTCTTGTTTGCTAAACCAGATCAGGGAATCAGTATTGAGAATTCGGAAGACCTGCAGGATTATGCAATAGGTGTGATCACCGATGATGTTGCGATCCAGTATCTCCGGGACATTGGTGTTAACCAGAGCCAGATCGTGACCAGAGATAACGTATCTGCACTCATTGGTGCACTGGACAGCGGTGAGATCGATCTCTGGGCATATCCTGAAGCCTCTGGAAGATATTTCGCCGAACAGGTGACAGGGAACTCTGACAGCTACAAGGCCGTGTACGAACTGCATACACAGGATACGTATTATGCTTTTAGCAAAGACGTTCCGGACTCGGTTGTTCAGTCCTTCCAGCAGGCTCTTGATAAAGTACGTGATCAGAAGGATGAGCAGGGGGTCAGCGAATACGAGCGTATCGTATATCGGAATCTCGGCGTAAGCCATGCGCAGCAGACGATCACAGATGAAGAAATTATTGCACTGGTGGATACCACTGCCGCTGCCATAGAGAACAACGCCAGCGATACCTTCCGGCGTATTAATGCCGGAGAAGCGTCGTATCTGGACAGTGAGAACCCGGCCCTCTATACCTTTGTTTATAATGCGAATGTGACACTCGTCGCCCATGCAGACAATAATCAGCTTGTAGGCACTAATTTCAAAGGAAAGACAGATGTCACAGGCAAGGCCTTCAGGGATGAGATCGTTGCCGGTGCCTTTGAGAATGGAACAGGGGGGGTTGAATATGTATACACGAATCCCACACATGCAAACCTGTACTACAAGACCACATACTACCGTCTGACCAACGGAAGCGACGGGAACTCCTATATCGTATGCAGTGGCAATTTTAAGAATTAAAACAAATTGACAAGATGAATTGAAGTGTTCAATAAGTTAAAAAATTGACAGGATTCCCATTCTCTTTTGAGGATGGGTGATTCATTCTTTTATTAGAGAAACAGGGAAAGATATCAGACTATTGTAACTAGCTTTTAACAAGATCAACGAAGCTGCAATTCACTGGCGATTTCCTTGTACTCCCGTCCTTTGTCAGTTGTCCTGAAAATTCTGTCTCTTTGTTCAATTAATTCCTTTTCTTTTAACATGGAAATATATCCGTTCGCAATTGTGCTGTTTATGTTTGCTCCGTAGACGATTTGTGTCTTCTTTGCACCATGCATGGCTATATTCAGTATCTCAATTGTGATATCCAATCGACTGCGTCTAATGATAATGCCCCCAATTCAATCAAACTGCATTGTATGATAGTGATAATTTTAAAATTATATATTAGATATAACTAATGCAGCATTCATCTGTATTTTTACTCCGAATCAATAATATAGATTAAAACTTAATTTAATCTAATTTTGTATTCAGAGTATTCAGAAAATTGGAAAAAAGGAGTTGGTGTAGCCTTTAACTACTCTTATTAATCAGGTTGAAAGGTACCATAAGAGTCCAACTGTAATTCCGATCAGTATCCACAAACCTATTCCGAAGTTGCTGCCAAAAGCACCGCAGCAGCATTTGCTACTGGAGCTACAATGGCCAGCATTATCGTTGTGTTGTGTTTTAGTGGAATTTTTCTTAACTTCACTATATTTTTCATGATCTTCCATTTTAGTCCCCTGATAGCATGGATTTCTTCTGTTATTCTCAGATTACCGTCTGTTCCATTGGTTCGTGTTTTTCAGAATAGATTTTTATGGTACCTGACTTCAGTTCTGCTATCTCATTCATCCTGTTGTCGTCAATACTGATCTCAGGTATGTTATGCAGTCCATAGAGGCTCTGCCTGGCATCCTTGAAGTAAAATCTCTCCTGCAGAAAACCCTCATCCTTTAGTCTGCCAAGTGCATATCGGATGGTTCGTGGAGGAAGATAACTCTCTTCGGCAATTTCCTTCTGTGTAAGAAGACCGCCGTACTCGAGAACTTTAAAAACAAGCTTGGCTGAAGGTGGCAGTCCTTCGATTACTTTTCTGAAATTTTCGTCTGTCAATTCTGTACTGTTTTCAGTTGTTTCTGATTCTTTGCTATAAGCGCCAACAAAAACGATCCCTCATTTTCATTTCTCCTTTTAGTATATTATTTATAGTTATACCCTCACAGGTATATGTGAGTTCACGATTGTGAAATCACAATTGTGAACACGATATTATTGTATATAAATGTGTTGGATATGCCGCCCTTATTTGCCTGTATCTCTGTTCTTATATGTCCATGGGTAGAGATGCTTTTGTTCCTATAATAAAGATCAAAGGTTAAATCATGACAGAAAAATCAGTTGAATTGGATCTAAGAGGGGAAGTCTGTCCCTATACTTTCGTAAAGACCAAACTACAACTCGAAGAGCTGGAAAGTGGTGAGCACCTGACAGTCATCTTCGATCATGCTCTGGCGGTGTCAAATGTCCCAAAAAGTGTTAAGAACGAAGGTCATGCAGTACTTGGTATAGTACAAAAAGACAATATATGGAAGGTTCGGATTAAAAAGGCCTGATACTCCAGATTTCAAGTTTTGATCACAACGACATAAAAAGACGATTGATTTAAACCGAATAAGAATCCATGTTAAAACATGGACAAAATCGAAATGCTAAAAGATAAAGGATTCTCAAAGGACCTTAATGAACTCATGCAATTCCCTTCAGAGGGAATATTCAGTACCGTACTTGCAAAGTCTGATACCTACAACTATACTCTGATGTGCCTTGCAAAAGGAACCGATATAGACACCCATACATCTGCAAAGAACGGAGTTGTCCAGGTACTCCAGGGAAAGGGCACCTTTAAACTGTTTGACCGTGACATTGAGATGAAGCCCGGCATGTTCATATTCATGCCTGCGGACGCACCTCATTCACTCCAGGCTGAGGAAGACACGGCAATACTCCTGTGCCTGACTCTCTGAAAAAGGCTTTAAAAGCCGGAACCATGTATTATCCTGATTCCCTTGTTTCTGAAAACTTTTCTTATCTCTATACTTCCCTTTCAGGATAATGCCGGACTCTTATCAGGCAACAGTCATGGCAGCATACGCAATTGCACCTGCCAGAAGTGGTGACATTACCCACATGATTACAATGCGTCGCACGGTTTTGTTCTTCATCGTGGCAGAAGTGTTCTCGGCACAGCCGATACCGATAACAGCCGCAGGTATGATCTGGCCCAATGCCACTGGTATGCCTGATATGGAAGCACCGTGGACAATGATCGCAGCGATAGCCTCGATGAAGACTGCACGGATAGTACAGAGTTCCACGATCTCAGTTCCAACTGTCTGGAGTATTCTTCCTCCAATGAGTAACGCCCCCAGTCCGAGTGTCAGTCCACCGACAATAGCTCCGGTTGAGGTGTCTATGAACCCTGTTCCTACCAGAGGTCCGACGGCGTTGGCCGCATTGTTGGCACCTGCGGAAAAAGCCACATAACAGCCTGTAACTGTCAGAAGCTTTCCGATGGTACTTCTTATCTGTGCCTCCGATTCATGTTCAACAAGCCACACCACAAGTCTGGGATGAATATACTTGCCGGAAAGGTAAGCAAGTACGAATGCAAGTATCGGGGTTGTTATCCACCAGCCTGCGATCTGTGTGAGCAGTTCTGTATCAAGTACGCCATAGAAAATACCTATGCCTACGATTGCTCCAACTGCTGACTGGCTGGCTGATATGGGAACCCTGAGTACGTTGCCTATAAAAAGGCTCAGTGCAGCTGAACTTATTGCAATAATGGCTGCTGAAAGTGTTATTATATTACCGGGGATTATTCCCTCACCCAGTGTATTGATCACATCCTCACCGCTGAGCACCGCACCAAGGAACGAGAACACGGCTATCAGGATCACTGCCTGCTCTTTAGTACGGGCCTTTGCACCGTAAGCTGCTCCCATGGAGGCTGCGGCATTGTTTCCGCCTATGTTTATTCCCATGAAGACTGCAGATGCAATCGCAGCCAGTGTTATGATCATCGTTGCTGTTTCCTTTATCAGATATTGTTCTTCGGTTCAGGTGAGAATTATACGAGACCTGAAAGTTAAGCAGTTATATAGTGATGGAGAATGAGGCCAAATTTACCACCGAAAAAGTTGCAACATTTGCCTTCTTGTTCACTTATATATCTTAAACTGCTGAACTCTGGATGATAATACATGGGTGAAAAGACGATCAACTATGACAGACTCAAACAGGGAGGTTTCCTCCGGCAGAGACAAAAAGAGGACCTATTCTCAATGCGTCTTCGCGTTGTAGGAGGCCAGCTTACTGCCGATCAGCTTCGTGCACTTGCCTATGCTTCTGAAAAGTACGGCAGGGGCGAGGTTCACATAACCTCACGACAGGGCCTGGAGATCTCGTATATCCCCTTTGAGCAAACAGAAGAGTTGCTTGATGAACTTGAAAAAAGTGATGTTCATCAGGGTACATGTGGTCCCAGGGTCCGCGGGGTAGTGGCATGTCAGGGAAACCTTATCTGCCCGCGTGGCCTGATTGATGCGGAAGACATTGCACAGAAGATTGATAAAAACTACTTTGCTATGGAGCTGCCAGGCAAGTTCAAATTTGCTGTCACGGGCTGTCCGTCATCATGTATGAAAGTACAGGAGAATGACCTTGGTGTGATGGGAGGACTTGAACCCGCGTGGGAAGAGGATAAGTGTACCCATTGTGGTCTCTGTGAGACAGTCTGTCCCGTGGAGGCTATTAAGGTCAAGGACAAAGAACTGTACTTTGACAGGGATAAATGTAATCTCTGTGGCCAGTGTACCGAAATATGCCCGACAGATGCCTGGACCAAGGCACGTGAAGGTTATACGATATATGTCGGTGGCAAGGTAGGCAAACACCCCAGATTCGGTGTCAAGCTGACCGAACTTGTGGACGAGGCTACATCGTTTAAGATAATTGATAAGTCTCTGGAGTTCTTCAGGACAGAAGCAAGCTCCGGAGAGCGCTTTGGAGATACCATTCAGCGCGTGGGTCTTGACAATTTCAAGACCTTTGTGATGGAATAATTAAAGTTGCCGGGTAAACAGATCAGTAGCAATCACCCGGAACTTTATGTCTTCCGGGCACTTATTTTTTATTTCATACGATCAAGTTTACCGATGACCAGGTCATTACTATGCCAGAAAAGAATCAGAAACTAATTGAAGAAACAGAAAAGTTGGCCGAGGAGTACAGGGACAGATCTCCACAGGAGATACTTGAGTATGCTCTTAACAGGTTTGGAGAAGAAATAGCCATTGCATTCAGTGGTGCCGAGGATGTAGTACTGGTTGATATGGCAAAAAAGATCAGGCCTGACATTAGTATCTTCTCCCTGGATACGGGCCGACTGCATCCTGAAACCTATAGATTCTTCGATGTAGTACGGGACCATTATAGTGTTAACCTGGAAGTCTTCTTTGCCAACAGGGACAGGACCGAGGAGCTTGTGCGCAAGAAAGGTATGTTCTCCTTTTACAGGGACGGACATCAGGAATGCTGTGGCGTCAGAAAGATCGATCCCCTGAGACGTGCTCTCAGTATAAGGGCTGCATGGATCACAGGTCAGCGTAAGGACCAGAGTCCAAATACACGTGCAACAATTCCCGTAATAGAAGTAGATCCCTCTTTCGGTGACGGCAGCCTTATAAAGTTCAATCCGCTGGCAAACTGGACCTCGAAACAGGTTTGGGACTACATCAGGGAAAATGACGTCCCGTACAATGAGCTTCATGAAAAAGGATATGTCAGTATCGGATGCGAACCGTGTACCAGGCCAGTATTGCCTGGACAGCACGAGCGTGAAGGACGCTGGTGGTGGGAAGAAGCGACCAGGAAGGAATGTGGTCTGCACTCGGGAAATGCAAGATCCGAATTATGAATATCAAAATTCAAGACTAGAAATTAAGGACAAATTAAATGTTATCAATTTTCAGAAAAACTGCAGGAGGGACAACATGGCCGTAAAGGAAGAATCCTACAGACTTTCGAACTTAAAGACACTTGAAGCCGAAAGCATAGGGATAATCAGGGAAGTTGCTGCGGAATTCGAAAACCCGGTCATGCTTTATTCCGTAGGAAAGGATTCATCGGTGATGGCACATCTTGCTATCAAGGCTTTCTATCCGAAAAAAGTGCCTTTCCCTCTACTGCATGTTGATACCGGATACAAGTTCCCTGAAATGTATGAATTCAGGGACTACTATACAAAAAAGCACAATCTTGACCTGAAGGTCCATAGGAATGAGGACGCTCTCAAAAGAGGAGTCAATCCACTGTCTGTGGGTACGGTCAAATGCTGTGCCGAGCTTAAGACAAAAGCACTGCTTGATGCTCTGAATGAAGGCGGCTATGATGCAGCTTTCGGAGGTGCCCGCAGGGATGAGGAGAAATCGAGGGCAAAGGAGAGGATCTTCTCGTTCCGTGACAGGCACGGACAGTGGAATCCCAAGGATCAGAAACCTGAGCTGTGGAACCTTTTCAATTCAAAGATCGATCCCGGCGAATCCATCAGGGTTTTCCCGCTCTCGAACTGGACAGAACTTGATGTCTGGTCGTATATCTACCATGAGAACATCGAGATCGTGCCTCTTTATTTTGCAAAGAAAAGACCTGTCATAGAGAAGAACGGCCAGTTGATCCCTGTTTATACGGATGAGCATAAGGAAGAGACAAAAGAGGTCATGAGCCGCTTCAGAACCCTCGGATGCCATTATTGTACAGGTGCGGTACGTTCGGAGGCAGACACCCTGCCAAAGATCATCGAGGAGATGATGGTAGCCAGACATTCCGAGCGTATAACAAGGGTGATCGATCACGATCAGGACAGTTCCATGGAACAAAAGAAAAGGGAGGGATACTTCTGAAAGGCCCTGATTCTTTAATAGAGCAGAACCAGAATATTGACCTGTTAAGGTTTGCCACCGCAGGAAGCGTGGATGATGGCAAATCAACCCTTATCGGCAGATTACTCTACGATTCAAAATCAATATTCGAGGATCAACTGAATTCAATTAAGACATTCTCGAAAACCCACAGGAACCAGGAGATTGATTATTCCCTGGTGACCGATGGTCTGAAATCGGAAAGAGAGCAGGGAATCACAATCGATGTCGCATACAGGTTCTTTTCGACCCCGAAAAGGCGCTTTATTATCGCCGATACCCCCGGGCATGAGCAATATACAAAGAATATGGCTACAGGTGCATCAAATGCATCTCTCGCCCTGATCCTCATTGATGCCAGGAACGGAGTTGTAACACAGACAAAAAGGCATTCATTCATCTCGTCCCTGCTGGGTATCCGCAACTTTGTAGTTGCAGTCAACAAGATGGATCTGGTAGACTATTCAGAAGAAGTTTTCGAGAATATTGTGAGCGAGTTCAATGCCTTTGCTGACAAGTTGTCGGAAGAATCGATCTACTACATACCCATAAGCGCTCTCAAAGGTGACAATGTCATCGAGAGAAGTGAGAATATGCCCTGGTATAAGGGATCCACACTACTTGATTACCTGGAGAATGTAAATGTATCCGGTGGCCGCAACCTGACTGATTTCAGGTTCCCGGTCCAGTATGTCAACTGGGGTGGAGGCGATGATTTCAGGGGCTATTGTGGCACAATAGCTTCAGGCGTGGTCCACAAAGGAGACAAGGTAAGAGTTCTTCCTTCCGGGAAAACGAGTCATATCTCAAGGATCGTCACTTATGACGGGGACCTCGATTATGCCTTTGCTCCCATGGCAGTGACCCTTTGCCTTGAGGATGATATTGACATTAGCCGTGGTGACCTGATCGCAAAGGTTGATGACCTTCCTGCGATTGCCGGAAGCCTTGAAGCAAATATAGTATGGATGGATAGCGCCCCCATGGAGATCGGGAAAGATTATCTGATCAAGCATACTACCAGCATGGTGAAAGGAAACTTTGGAGAAGTACTTCATGAATTCGATCCTGACGATATCAGCATGAGATCTTCGAAATTCTTGAGCTTGAATGAGATCGGAAAAGTTAAGGTCGAACTAAAAAAACCGATATTTCCCGACATTTATTCCGAGAACAAGTTCACGGGTTCATTCATCGTGATAGATCCCCTCACCAACCAGACTGCTGCCGCCGGTATGATCTCGAAATACCATCAGGTATCCCCTGACAAAGCATGCAAAGCTGTAAAGGCAAGAGTTATCAGATATCCTGGAGACAAAAAGGAAGAGGCACAGGCCGATTATGACCGCCTTTCCATGCACGGCACACATTGCATCTACGTGGATGATGATCTCCTACAGGAAACCCTTTGTAAGGGAATCCCTGCTGACAGCGAACAATATTCCGAAGCAATTGAGGATCTGTGTAAGATCGTTACGAGATCAGGCGTGTCGGTTGTTGTGTGCTCTGATCACCTGAACAGTTGAATTAAATTTCCTGTCTTCTGTCAAAGCTGGCAGGTTTTTCATCTTTTTCAAAATAAAAGATTTACTCATTCTTTTTTGTATTGCTCATACATTTCAAATTAAGTATTGTAAACTAAAAATTTGCTAGCAGATGCTGTAAACCAGAACGGTTAAATAATTGTAAACAATATTCTTTGGCAAGAGTTTACAATCATTAAAGGTTTACAATTGGGCGACTTGTACCATTTTCATCAAAACTTGGCAATTTTCACAAAAGTGGCCCATGCCCCGGAGAGGATTCAATTTCATGAGCAAGAATAGCGATTACCCAAAAGTAATGTGCACTCAGCACCCGGACGCTGCATCAAAGTATATCTCTACGCAGGAAGAGCCCGAAGAAGCTCTGGAAGCTGCGACTACATTCGGCTGTGATGAATACATGCCGGATTATGAAGGGAAGGCAACACCTTATCACCAGAATGTCCAGATAGTATCAAAATTCATAGAAGAAACGGATCTTGTTCCGGGTAAGGACTTTTTTATCACTCCCAGAGCACCGAGTGCAGTTCAGGAAAACCGATTCAGACAGCTTATGGTCATGATGTCCATTGCCGAGGCCAACCAGGTGGCGCTCGAATATTCGGATGTTCAGGCGATCAATGAATTCGTACATCCAATGACAGGAACCGTCAGGGAGATCATTGAAGCTCAGCAGCACATGGTCGACGTAAGTGAGCTTGCAAAAAAAGAGTTCGGATTCTCAATGGATGTTCCGCGCATTGTTCCTCTCATAGAGGATGCTCCTGCACTCCTGCACGCAAAGGAACTTGCAGAAAATACAATCCTTTCCTGGAAAGAACATTTTGGCATAGCTCCCGAAAAGTTCAGGGTCTTTCTGGGAAAATCCGACTCAGCTTTATCTTTCGGCCATGTTGTAAGTGCGCTTTCATGCAAATATGCTATAAACGGAATTACGGAGCTGAACGCCGAGCTCGATATAAAGACAGGCGTTATCTTAGGAGCAGGGTCCCTTCCTTTCAGAGGACACCTGGATCTGAAAAACGCAGAAAATTTCTTTACGGAATATAAGGGCATAGGAACTATCACTCTTCAGTCAGCCGTCAGATTCGATCATGAAAAAGGGGATGCCAAAGCCCTGGTAAAGCTTGCAAAAGCCAGGCTTCCGGAAACACCCGATATCTATTCAGTTGAAGAGAAAGAAGAGCTGGTCAATATCATGGGAATTTTCGGGGCCAGATACAGCAGGATCCTCAAAGAACTTGGTCCAGCGATAAACGGGATAGCTGAACTTCTTCCACAGCAGCGAGATCGCTTGATGAACAAAGGCAGAAATGGTTATTCAAGAACTGCTCCGGATATTTCTGGCTTGACGTCTCTCTGTTGCAGCGACATTGGAAAAGAGCTTGAGAATAGCATGCCTGCTGAAGACCTGCGCCTGCCAAGGGCTATCAAATTTACAGGCGCCCTTTATTCCATTGGCCTGCCACCGGAATTCATAGGTACAGGCCTTGCTCTAGAAGATACCAGAAAGAGACTCGGAGAAACAGCCTGCGAAAACTTACTTACAAAATACTATCCCTCTCTAAAAAGTGATCTTGATTTCGCATCAAAGTATCTGAACCTTAATGTTGCATCCCGCTTCCTTTCAGGAACCTGCCTAAAAGAAGTCAGTAAGGATATCGGAATTCTGTGTGATATCCTGAACCTTGAAACAAGGCCAGAGCCTTCATATAACATCTTGCTGGAAATGATGCAGCCTGAGCTTCTCCAGACAGGGAACATGGATGAAGAGGTATCGCAACTGGTATGCTCGACCATTACTAAAATGGGGAAAATAAGAAAAGCTCTGGGATAATCGGAAAAAAGAAGTTCAGGGTAAGATCAAGAAAGAAGATAAGAAAGCTGCAGGCTTTCCCTTTTTAGATAAAAAGATCTAAAGCTGCAGCTCCTTCACAAAATAAAGGTCGAAGATATCCTCCTGACGGAGTTTACCTGAAACGTACCCAAGTTCATGCAACACGTCCACAAAGCGCATGGTGGATGCTATATAATTCTCCGAGATACCCGCCGAGTATTTGGGTGATACTTCATACACGTCACGTACGAAATCCGCGTCAACAACTCCTACCGTATCGGCAACCAGCCTTGAGGCTTCTTCGATGTTTTCAGAAATATAGTCACAGGCTTTTGCGTGCAGTTTTATGAAATTCGGGAGAGTGCCGGATGAATTCTCTATCAAGTCCACGGTTGCAATTATCCCGTAGCTTGGATTATCCGGCCATAGTTTTTCAGGCTGGATGACCAGTTTCGTATTACAACATCTCTTTGCTACGATTGCCAGCGGTGGTGTTCCCACAGCGATTTTAATTTCCCCGTCCGCGATCGCTTCAGGTATCATGTCAGCCCATTCGTAGTTGATGACATCGATATCGTTCTCAAATCCAGCTTCTTTGATAAAGTTCCTGATGATCACATCATGGATGGAGCCAGCCGGCGGACAGGCAATTTTGAGTCCTTTGAACTGGTTTAAAAAAAGTGTGGCATCGTTCTTCGATTCCTCAAGTGTCAGGAATTCAGGGGTGGCTATCATCACCGTCCCTTCGACATGACCGCCTGCTACACATTTTATCTGCATGCCACGGTCAATTCCTATCATTGTGGGAGGAAGTCCTATATATCCGATATCAAGTTCACCGCTCTCAAGTGCACGGACAATTGCAGGCCCTCCACCGAAGAGTCTCCATTCGGGCTCTATTCCCGCTTTTTCAAGCCAATCCGTCCCCATCAGAATAAATGAGGTATGGTACATGGTGGAAAGGTGTCCGATCCTTAATTTCATTTTTTCACCCTTTAAAGAAGAGTCGGTCTCTCTGAAGTGTTCAACTTCCGGAACCGGCTCTTCCTCATCAGTTCCAGGATCAACCTCCGCTTACCGCAGGTAATATTGAGATCTCATCACTGTCGGTTATCCTGGTGCCAAGACCTGAAAGATGTCTTATATCCTCACCATTGACATAGACATTGACGAACCTTCGCACCTGACCGTCCTGAAAAAGGCGCTTTTCGAACTCTTCGCCGTATTCCTCGATAAGCCTGTCAAAAAGGGTCTTGACTTCAGTTTCGCCCAGTTCGATGTTTGTTGATCTTGTTCCCGTTACATTGTTCAAAGCCGATGAAAATCTTACTGATACCATTCATGTTCACCTCGTTACATACTGATTCTTGATTTCAGTTAGCGATATTGTTAAATCTCTTTGTGAATTCCGAATATACAGGCTTTATCGGTTCGGGTATTCCGGTCACCTTCGCGATAGTATCCTGTGTTTTTAAACCATTACCGGTTACATATACAACTGTCCTCTCATCAGGGTCAATATGGCCGCTTTCCACAAGGTTTTTAAGACCTGCTATCGTCGTCCCGCCTGCGGGTTCCGTGAAGATGCCCTCATTCCTTGCAAGCAGGAGTATGGCTTCAAGTATCTCTTCGTCCGTTACGGATGCCGCATGGCCGCCTGAACTTCGGACGATCTCCTTTGCATAATAACCGTCAGCAGGATTACCTATGGCAAGACTGTGAGCTATTGTGTCGATCTCCCTTATCGGAACGACTTCAGTATTGTTTCTGACAGCGGTTGAAATGGGAGAGCAACCTGCCGGTTGTGAACCCGATATACTGATGTCACTGCCGGAGTCCACGAAACCTATGTTTTCCAGTTCCCTGTAACCCCTGGTAAGGGCACACAGTAATGCTCCGCTTCCGAGTGGCACTACAATGTGGTCCGGCGTGTTCCACCCAAGCTGTTCGGCTGTCTCAAATGCCAAAGTCCTGGAGCCTTCCGTGTAGTACGGCCGGATGTTTATGTTTACAAACGCCCAATTCTCTTTCTGGTCCGCTACCTCACTTGCCAGACGGTTCGCATCGTCATAGGTTCCGTCAACTGAGATGATGTTGGGGTCGTATGCAAGCATCTGTGTTATCTTTCCGGCTTCTATGGAAGAAGGGATGAATATGTAAGCCGGTATTCCTGCCTTTGCCGCGTGAGCTCCCACAGACGATGCAAGATTTCCGGTGGAGGCACAGCCAACGGCAGTGGCCCCCAGTTCCAGAGCCTTGCTTACTGCAACCGATGTTACCCTGTCCTTGAAAGAGTTGGTCGGATTGACAGAATCATCCAGTATATACAATTCCTGAAGTCCCAGCTCTTTTCCGAGGTTCTTTGCATGATGCAGCCTGTTATAGCCTGCACCAAGATCCACATAGTTAGTACCATCCAACGGAAGCAGGTCAGCATACCTCCAGATAGACGATGGTCCGGAAGCGATTTTTTCCTTGCTGGCAATGTCCTGTACCTTATCCCAGTCGTAGTGCACTTCAAGCGGTCCGAAACATTCATAACATGTATTCTGTATCCCGGCAGGATATTCTGTACCACATTCCCTGCATTTTAAACCAATTACTTTACTCATATTACTGTTTTCCTGTAGCTTAAATTATTATTAAAGCTACATAATTTGTATTAATATTATTACTATTGGTTATTGGCAATACTTGCCTGTATTACAGCTTATAATTTGAGCAAACACATTTCAGACATCGATTCTTGCTGTGTAAATTTGCCGCTTTCTATACCTATTTATCAAAACATTGCACTTTTTTCAAAATGCAGACAGGAAAATGAATCCGGTAATCGCAGAGATTGTTTTTCCTGTAAACGACAGATAATTACAGCTTTTATATTCATGGAGATCAAGATGTTAGGCGATTTTACTGAAGAACAGATAAGGCGTTATTCGAGACATATCATACTGCAGGAAGTAGGTGGAAAGGGACAGAAGGAACTGCTGGATTCAAGGGTACTCTGTATAGGTGCCGGAGGACTTGGCTCTCCTATTATCCAGTACCTTGCAGCGGCCGGGGTCGGGACCATAGGAATTGTTGACGATGATGTTGTGGATCTCAGCAACCTTCAGCGGCAGGTCATACACGGTGGAAATGTCGGTATGTCAAAGGTAGAATCCGCAAAACAGTTTGTTGAAAAACTCAACCCGGATGTGAATGTGGTTACGTATGAGCAAAGGATAGGCCCGGAGAACATACTGGATATCATAAGTGATTACGATATTGTTGTAGACGGCTCCGACAACTTCGCTACCCGCTACCTGGTAAATGATGCCTGCGTACTTGCAAAGATTCCTCTCTCACATGGCAGTATTTTCAGGTTCGAGGGACAGGCAACGACCATCATTCCGGGTGAGAGTCCGTGTTACAGGTGTCTTTTCGAGCACGCACCACCAGCTGGCATGGTCCCAAGCTGCCAGGAGGCCGGGGTAATCGGAGTATTGCCCGGGATAATCGGTGTGATACAGGCAACAGAAGTAATCAAATACCTGCTGGGACTGGGTGATCTGCTGACAGGTCGACTTATTTTCTACGATGCTTTCAACATGTCCTTTGATGAGATCAAGATCCGCAAGAACCCTGAATGTCCTGTTTGCGGTGAAAAGTCATCGATTGTATCAATTGAGAATGAGAATTACGAGGAAGCAGGTGGAGTCTGCAGTATCGGATAAAACGTGTATCAGGCTTTACGGATGTATATGTTGAAGATACCTCCGTTTTCTTCAACTGCAATCATCATGTTTCCTGTTTTTTTTGCCCAGGTTGTAATATTCTGAGGCGTCATGTTCTCATTCGCTATAACTAACAATATCTCTTCAGATTCCATGTCATCCATGGCCTCTTTCGTCCTGATAAGAGGATAAGGGCAGCACTGGCCTCTTACATCAAGTTCAAAATCTGCTATTATTCCCATTTCGGATCATCACGACTATGATCTGGTTTATATTGTAAGTATCCAATGAGGCAATATTTACTATCCCTTGAACGAAATTTATCTTTTCTTTTTATGTTTGAGAGCAGTTCTTACCGCAAAGCATGCTATTAAATACACAGAAACAAATTCAAATGAAATAATAACTGCCGGAATTTTTGGGAGGATATAATACATGAAAATGCTGATGTTTGACACGGAGCACTTCTGGTTTGATACTTTCGACAAAGGCCTTGAAAATGTAGATGATATCCAAAAGGAGGAAGAAATAGAAAATACGGCAGTTGCTTTCATTCATGTTGAAAAGGAAGACGAGGAAAAGGAGCGCAAAGTAGCCAAAAGTGCCGTGGCAAACCTGAAATGGTATTTGAATAAAGTAAACAAGGAAAAAATAGTCCTGCACTCATTTGCCCATCTGTCCTCAAGTAAATCCTCACCTGAATTCGCTGCAGATATTATCTCGGCTGTTGGTGAAAAGCTGGAGAACAAGGGAATCACAGTCCATACAACTCCTTTCGGGTATTTCTCTGAGTTCTCTATCCATGTGCGGGGTGAATCCCTGGCAAAAGTTTTCAAGGAGATCTGAGTTTTCAGTTTTTTTATTTGTACCCAGACTGAAAACTATAGTTAAGAGTTGCAGGTTGAGTCACTGACATTTATATGATTGCAGTATATATTATTATAATAACATGCCTGGAAAACTGCAACGATATCTGACTATAATAAGGGTATTCTTGAAATACAATCTTTTTTCCCTTATCTACAAGGATATACATCGGGACTATATCTCCTATAAAAAATGTACATGCTTCACAGATAACAGAGGTAGTGACAATGCCACAAAGCTCAGGCTTGCTTTTGAAGAACTCGGCCCTTCATTCATAAAACTCGGGCAGACACTGAGCAAACGCTCAGACCTGCTCCCTCCGGTTTATGTGGCGGAACTTGAGAAGTTGCAGGACAGGGTCAAAGCCCTTGATTTTGATGAGATGCGTGCTTCTTTCAGCACAGAATGTATCTGTGAGATGTCAGCATGCAAACACGAACATAATCCATCATGTTATCACTGCAATGATATACTGGATATTTTTGATAAATTCGATACCAGGCCAATTGCGAGTGCATCCATAGGGCAGGTCTACAGAGCGGTTCTGGACGGAAGGGATGTTGCAGTTAAAATAGCCCGTCCAGGTTTGACAGATACCATTGAAACCGACCTCTCGATCCTGGATGATATGAAACCTCTTATGGCCAGGTTTCTTGGACTAGGGAAAAATTTCAATATCGATGCTTTTATGCATGAATTCAGGGAAATGCTAAGCCGGGAGCTCGATTACAGGTATGAGGCTGTAAATATCAAACGTCTGCGGGATAATTTCAAAGATGTGGATAATGTGATAATTCCTGATGTCTACATGAGTTACTGCCGCGAAAGTATCCTTGTAATGGACTATATAGAAGGAGTTCCTGTAAGCAATCTGGCTGAGGCTGACCAGCCCCTGAAATCTCATTATGCAAGACTTATATCATCAAGTTATCTCAAACAGGTATATCTTGACGGTTTCTATCATGCCGACCCTCATAGCGGTAATATCATAGTTAATGACGGCACTATCGCTTTTATCGACCTTGGAGCCATGGGCACGGTAAATGAAGAGCTGAAGCGGAACATGATGAACTTCTTCTATGCCATATACAAGAAGAGAACAGATATGGCGACTGAGATGTTCCTCAGGATAGCAGGTCTTGAAGAAGAGGATGTTGATGTACACGGTCTCGAAAAAGATATGGATGATCTCATAGCTGACCAGCACTACGGACCCGGAGGAAGGAAAAGTGACAGCTATGCGGTTCTTGCCCTGAAATATGATTTCTCTCTTCCCGCTGAGTTCTCAACCCTGGAGCGTGCGGTCCTGCTCATAGAAGGTGTATGCCTGCAGCTTGATCCTGACTACAATATAATGTCCGAAGCCGAGGAGCTAATCGGCAAAGTTTTAAGGGAACGTTACTCTCCTCGTAAAGCGGTTGAAGGCATCCAGTTCGAAGCGGATGAATATCTGGAAATCCTGAAAGATATACCCAAAGGCTTTGCCGATGTGGTAAAGACCGTTCGTGGCTACAGGATCGAGAAACTGGAAGGTAAAACAAGTATTGTGAAAAAATACGGCCTTGCAAGAGAGCTTCTTAGGTCTCTTTTTTTAATAGTGCTGATAACAGTTTCTGCATATTTAATCCTGAACGGAAATGGCAATGCTTTTCTGATAGGGATTGTAGGTTTTTTAGCTGGAGCCATAACAGGAGTTTATTTCATTCTACGCTTGTAGAATTGAAAAAATTGATCAAAGGATGATGTAAAAATTCAATTGATTATTGGTCAAGTTTGAGAGAAAGAAAAACAAAAAAACATTTACTTGCTGCAATACCTTTCCCATCCTCCTTGCGGAAGGAGTAGTTCTCAACTGTGAACTCTATTTTCAACTACAATTGGGACAATACTTAAGGGCTTTAACAAAATAATATTTCTATTAATGGGAGACCATTAAAAAGGGCACTTAAAAGGGGGTAATTTAATGGTTACTATTGATCCGAAGGCAACGGCAGTCGAAGACCCTGTATGTCACATGAAACTTGACGAACGTACTGTAAACTTCAAAAGTGAATACAAAGGTGAGACATATAATTTTTGTTCTCTCGCATGTAAGAAAAAGTTCGACGAGAATCCGGAGAAATATCTTGAGTTCTATACTTGAGAAGGTAGACATATGAAGATAGTTGTTGCTGATTCCATATACTTACCTGAGGAATACAGGAAGAAACTGGAGTCTCTCGGTGAACTAAATGTCTTTGATACAATGCCGGACTCAATGGACAAATTTATAGAAAGGATACGTGATGCAGAAATTGTAATCGTTGGAAGATTTGGATTTCCAAAAGAAGCCTTTCAGGCAGCTTCCAATCTCAAGATGATATCTGTCTGGCAAACAGGATATGATCACATCGATATCGAAGCCGCAAATGAGGCGGGCGTGATTGTAAGCAATGTGCCTGGCTATGCATTTGATGCTGTGGCAGAGCTAGTATTTGCATTTGTCTTGAGTCTACTTAGAAAAGTACATGTGGCGGACAGGAAGATACGCGAGGGGAAGTTCGACTGGAAAGACTATGTAGGAAACGAGTTGATGGGTAAAACAATAGGAGTTCTCGGTACAGGAAACATAGGTATACGAGTGATACAGATCGCTCATGGTTTCAACATGAATATCCTATCTGTTACAAGACATCCGAACTCATCAAAGGAAACAAGGCTAGGAATTAAATTTGTGGATATGGACACTCTGCTTAAAGAATCTGATATTGTAACTCTTCACGTACCTCTTACTCCGGAAACTGAAAAGATGATAGGTGAAGCAGAACTTGAAAAAATGAAATCGTCTGCTATCCTGATAAATACAGCAAGAGGTAAAGTAGTTGATGAAGATGCATTGATCGAGGCCCTCAGGGAAAGAAAAATTAGAGGAGCCGGGCTGGATGTATTTGAAAAAGAACCTCTTCCAATGGACAGCCCGCTGATGGAACTGGAGAATGTGATGTTGACCCCGCATATTGCATTCCTTTCTGAGGAGTCACTTGAAGAATGCACATACATATGTGTTGAGAATGTGAAGATGTTTGTTAAAGGAAAAGTCCAGAACGTTGTGAATCCGGGGATACTGCAAAGCAAATAAAGATGTTTTACAAAACAGACCTTGTTAAATAATTGAATAGAATGTAGGTCAGGTCAAAGCTGTCAGAAGTTCCTTGATAAGGTAAGTGACTGTGAATATTATCAGTCCCATAGCCGCATACAGCATTATATTCCTGTACACTACATCTTTTTCCGAACCGGCTTTAATTCCAAAGCCACCGCAACATCCACCTTTTCCACATTGTCCGCAGTCGGAATCGTTATTATTGGAACTATCTGATCTGTTGTTCAGAACCGGGATTGTAATTGTTTCTGACATCTTCTGATCGTCCTCATGATTCATTTCTTTACTGTCTGATCTGTTATGTTCATTCAAGTTTCTGAAGTATCTTGTTGAGCGTTTCTCTGTTCTCTTCCTGGGATCTTTCAATCCTTGAAATTCGTGCATCATAGTCATCTCTGCTATTGTTCTTATTGATACCTGAAGAAACAAGCCAGATTATTGCTATGACTAGAAGTATGATAAATATCATGCCAAATCCTCCGAAAAGTCCTAGGCTTCCGTACATCATGGTTTTACCTCAATTCTGGAAAAAGGATTCAAATGTATGGTTCAGTATCCATACATCATACCGTGACCCATTCCACCTCTGTAAGTACCTGGCTGGTAGTTGTCAGAGTCATAGTTGCCCTGATTGTAGTATTCATTGCAGGCCTCAGGTCCGTACCCATAGCTTCCCATGTGACCATAACCATAATCTCCCATATGGTCGTATCCGTAGCCCCTCATATGTTCATCCATCCAGTTGTACATTTGTCCGTACCATGCGTCATTTCTTTCTTCCGTCTGTGCGCTAACAGCACTGATTCCACCAACAAGCAGGACAAGTGCCCCGATTGACAGCAGCATTATTGTTCTTTTCATATTCTCTGCCTCCAGTTTATGCCTACACATGGGTTATTAAAAACACATATGTAGTCTAATTGCTACATATGCAGTCCTGGTTTAAAAATGTTACGCATATACCTTTAGAGAAGAAATCTTGATAAAAATAATAAGTCAGCAAAAGTTCTGATTTTTCGCAATCGTCACAATGTCCTTTCATTTTATTATTGAAAAATATCTCTATTCTGCAATAAATAGGAGTTAATACTGACATTTCTTGCCGCGTAAATTCATTATAAGTAATCTGGTGCTGAAAGGTTCTTGCTCCAATATTACTTCCAGCGAATCAGATAAACCGGTCATGCTTAACTTTGAATGGCCGTTTACTGGTCAAAATCCATGTAATCAACAGATCAGGTGCATTTATGCAATCCGAGTTAAGTTCTGATATCAAAGCATATCTTTTAAGCAGAGGGAGTGTGAAAGTCGAAGATCCTTCTATCCTTTCCGATTCCCTTAAGACTACAGCCACAGCAGGTCCCGGTGCAGGTGGCTCTTCTCTCTTTTTCAGATCAGGTGATAGAAGGGTACGTTTATCTATTAATGACAGATCCCCTCTTAGCGTTGTACGGGAAGATGAAGACACAATTGTCATCAAAAAAAATCATGAGATAATTGTAAGTGGAGATCTTGAAAGTCCACTGTGTCACTGTCCGAGACAGGCATATATTACCGTATCTGAAAAATGCATATATGACTGTAAGTTCTGTCCTGTTCCAAAAATCAAAGGTGAAATAAAGGACAATGAACAGATTAGCAGGATGGTGTCCGACGCCTATGCAACCGGTTCTCTTGATGCTATATCCCTCACCAGCGGAGTTTCAGAAACTCCTGAAGCAGAGGTAGAGCGTATGGTGGGAATTATCAAGAAGCTGACACGGGAATATGATGTTCCCATAGGGGTTTCCGTATATCCCACAGATGATTCTTCCGCAAGGCTGTATGCTGCCGGTGCCTCAGAAATAAAGTACAATGTCGAGACCATGGATGAGAGGATATTCAGCCAGGTCTGTCCCGAACTTTCGCTGCAGGGTGTACTTGATTCACTGGAAAATGCGGTGGATGTCTTCGGCAGGAACAATGTCTGCTCCAACATCATGCTTGGTCTCGGAGAAAGTGATGAGGTTGTGGCAAAAGGTGCCGGGAAGCTCACCGGGATTGGTGTGATACCGATACTTCGTCCCATATCACCGCATCCGCTTAGAAGAGGCGAGGTAGAGGTCCGTCGTCCTGATGCCGAAAGGCTGGTCCGGTTAGGGAAAACTGTGAGGGACCTGCTTGACAGCAATTCTCTCCGGGCGGACAGAGCACGTACAATGTGCCTTCCATGTACGGGTTGTGACCTTACACCTCACAGGGACATCTGATACTTATCTTAAGTATCAGTCCAATTACATTTTCTTTTTTCCTGAACACTATAACTTCAGGCATATTTTACCTTTAAAACCGAATTTAAGTATCAATAATGAGTTTAGTACTCTGCCAGGCTGCATAAGTAGAATACAAATTGCTAAGATGGCGGAACGGCTACGCAATCGCCTGCAGAGCGATTTTATCCCGGTTCGAATCCGGGTCTTAGCTTTTACTTATTTTTACTTTCTTTATAAATCAAGAATTGTCAGATTACCACAACTATTTTATTGCATTTGCTACTTTAAGAGAGAAAACTTGGTTTCAAGTGTTTCTTACGATTCTGATTCTTGAAAATCCCACTTACCAACAGAGGTTTTACGTGTTATTTGATGATCTTAGTTTAATAGACCCGCTTCAGCGGGCACTATCCGAGGAAGGGTATACCACTCCGACTCCGATACAGGAACGATCCATCCCTCATCTTTTGAAGGGAAAGGACATGATAGGTATTGCCCAGACAGGCACGGGCAAGACCGCTGCATTCATATTGCCGATATTACAGGATATGTCTGCAGTCAATAAAGGCCCACGCCCGGGAAAACCCCGTGTGCTTGTGCTTGCACCAACCAGGGAGCTGGCAGCACAGATAGGCGATAGTTTTGCCACGTATGGCAAATATACACGGTTCAAGCACACAGTCATTTTTGGTGGTGTCAGCCAGAGACCACAGGTAAAAGCTCTCTCAAAGGGCGTGGATATCCTCGTGGCAACGCCAGGCAGGCTGCTGGACCTCATCGACCAGGGACATGTTCAACTTTCAGGTGTCGAATATTTTGTCCTTGATGAAGCAGACAGGATGCTTGACATGGGTTTTGTCAATGATGTCAACAGGGTCGTTGCCATGCTGCCAAAGAAACGCCAGTCACTTTTCTTTTCAGCTACAATGTCCCCGGATATAGACAAACTTGCAAGGACCATGCTCAAGAGTCCTGCACATGTCGAGGTAACACCCCAGGCGACAACGGTGGAGCTAATAGAGCAGTTTGTCTTCTTTGTGGACCATGAGAATAAGAATAATCTTTTACTTAATCTGCTAAGGGGCAGGCATCTGGAATGTGTACTGGTGTTCACCCGTACAAAACGCCGTGCCAACAAAGTGACTGAGATGCTCAATAAGAATAAGATCCCCGCAGGTGCCATACACGGAAATAAATCACAGAACCAGCGCACTAAGGCATTGCAGGATTTCAAGACCGGTGGTCTACGCGTTCTGGTTGCTACAGATATCGCAGCACGTGGAATTGATGTTGAAGATATATCTCACGTGATCAATTATGACCTGCCCAATGAATCCGAAAGCTATGTACACAGAATAGGTCGAACGGCAAGAGCAGGTGCTGAAGGTACAGCGTATTCATTCTGTGCAGCAGACGAAAGGGATTTCCTGAGAGACATTGAGAAACTGACACGAACAAGTATTGAGGCTGCTGACCATAATTATCATTCGGATAAAGCTAAATACGCTACAGGCGATTCAGCAAAGCCTGCTCCAAAGGTACAAAAGGGGCAGAAAAGGAAAAACGGGAAGAAAAAAGGTCGTGCTACCAGGTCAAAAGCTAATAAAGGTTCACGCAAAACCTTAAATAAATCCATTTGAATCCAAAGATCAGATACCCTTTTATACTTTGGTTGCTGATATATTGTTGCACAGGTAGGGTATAGGAACGGATACAAAGATTGTTACAAATTCAAAATTACAATTACAGGAAAATGCACATCTCAAAACCACCACGCTTTTGATGTTTCTTTCCTTGCGAAAAATGGATTCTAAAACAGAATATTTGTCCGAAATGAAGGTAAGATGAGGCACCTTTCAAACCACCACGCTTCTGGTGCCTCTCTCCTTGCTGTTGCGAGATATCCCCGTATCTCTTAAGTTGCTTTTAACCCGCGGTCACTCCGACGACCCACATATTAATATGTAAACCTCATTATATTTAACTTAATTTCGGCTTAATTAAGTCTAAGCCTGAAAATTATAGTCTCATTATAATTTCAGCTCTTATCATAAACTAAGTTTATTTTTACAATATGTGTTGATTTAAAAAAATGTGTACGTGAAACTATTATAGCACGAAGTTCAAAATACACTGGTCATGATCTATACGTTGTATATATCTCACAGTGAAGAGGATGAGTTTCTTGCAGGTGAAATTTCACAGACTTTGTGGGCCGTGAATCTGGAAAGTCTTAGCTCTTACAACAAAGGGGGCTATATCACAGCCGGGCAAAAGATACATTTCGGAATCAACCGGTGTGACTGCATGGTGGTTCTGCTAACTAAAAAAGGTGCATCCTCCGCGCAGGTAAATCAGGAGATAGGTCTTGCATCCGGACATAACTGTCTGCTTATACCGCTGGCTGAGGAAGGCGTTGAGTTGCCTGTACTTATACGTCATATGAATCCTATCAGGTTCTCGCAGGGAAACATTGACGATGCTATCGGAAAAATGGTCTATACTATAAGGGAATTAACAAAACTGGAATGGCTTAAGATAAAGTGTCCTCATTGCAGAGAAGAGATGACCCAGTATATGACACCTCAGGAACAGATAGATACTGCAATACTGGCTAACGCTGATCTGGAAACCATGTGTAGTTATTGCGAAAGCAAGATCTTCCTGAATCCAAGAACATTAAAACCCGAAAAATAATTATATATTCCACTTATCTAAATATGTCTCTCATTGCTGTGACGGAAAGAATATGACTGAAGATTCGATAGATGAAGTACCGAAATGGATCGTAAGTGTGGACCGCCGACTTATATTAGTTGAATATCTGAAGACTAATAAGATTGCAAAGGCTTCTGATATTGCCCAGAAGACAAACAGGTCTGTACAGAATATCAGCAGGGCGCTTAAGGAGTTTGAAAGCAGAGGCCTGCTTGAATGTCTTACTCCTGAAAAAAGCACATGGAAGAGGTATGTACTAACTGATTCCGGCAGGCAGGTTCTCAAAAAAATGGATGGTAAGTATTTTTGATTACTTACCCATCCCTGAAATCTCAGTTATCTTTTGAAAGTTTAGTGTATCCATCAACCAGATGCAGGTTTGCTTTAATAACCGACTTTTTGAAATCAAGCTGTTCCGAATCTATGTCCTTAAGCTGAATTACCTCTTCCTGCTCCGTTACAGTCGCACCATCGGGTATCACTTTTCCTTCTGGGATATTCACCTTGCGTACGGTTGAGTTGTGCAGTATCAGGTTGTTATCACCTATAGTACAATCAAATACCACTGCTCCGAAACCCACAAATGATTTTTCCCCTATGACACAGGGCCCGTGTATGATACAGGCATGTGCAAGGGATGTATTCTTTCCTATTGTGACCCTGGAATTTGAAAGACCATGGATTATTACGTTATCCTGTACATTGCAATTGTCTTCTATCACAATCGATGAACCCGGTTCATCAGCCCGGATTACCGCGTTGTGTGCAACGTAAACATTGTCACCTATTGTCACATCCCCGATAATTATCGCGGTCTCGGATATCCATGCACTGTCACTTATTTTTGGTTCTTGTTCATCTGGATTTTGAAGTATCATACAGATCACCGGTTATTCAGAGACTTATTCAGAAAAGTATGTTGCATTGATCCACAATAGCAGATCTTGATTTTTATTCCTGATGAATATGAAAGAATATGACAATTTATTTAAGCTTATTGATGTCGTTCCTGACTACATGTATAGAAAACCCCATAGAAACCAATCGAAGAACCATAAGCATGGTTTAAGTAGAAGGAATATAGATTATTGATAAAGGGGGCATCCGTAGTTTACAATAAATACATGAAATACGACCGGCCAGATCTTGCTGATGGTCATCCCAATGCAGGTATCAGCAAAGAGGGTTATGATTCCGGGGGTCATATCATCGACAGCTCCCGTCCCGGGGACAGGGATACCGGAAATCACCATGGGTCAGCTTATGATATCTCCGATATTAAAGAAAAGATGCTTGAAAGCGGATATGAAATAGCAACCTTTGCAGCAGGCAGTTTCTGGAGAGCAGAGGCAATATTCAGGAAAGTGCAGGGTGTAATTGCCACTGCTGTAGGATTTATGGGAGGATCGGTGAAGTTTCCCACGTATGAGCAGGTAAGTGAAGGAAATACCGGACATGTTGAAGCCGTTCAGGTGGTGTTTGATCCTCAAAAGGTAAGATATGAAAAACTCCTGGAACTTTTCTGGGTACTACACAATCCCACAGTCTCCGGTGAAGAGGGGCCGGAGGTACAGAGTCAGTACAGGTCCGTTATTTTCTACCATAATGAAAGACAGCGGGATCTCGCTGTAAGTTCAAAGAAAAAGCAGGAAAGTTCGGGAAAATTCAAACGGAGCATAGCCACCGAGATAGTTCCTGCAACACGATTCTATAAAGCAAGGGAGTATCATCAGCAGTACTATGAGAAGATGGACGGTGGCAAGAAACTGCGTTGATATTAGCTTAGCTCAGGCCCGGCTTAAGGTTTGTTTGATTATATGTGTTCATTCAAGCAGCAATATCCCCACACATTTGACGTGTTTTGGATCACAGAACCTGATGTCTAATCCAAGCTTTTCAGTTAGTTTAATCAGGTTAATTCCCACAGCCTCCGGTGGAAAACGTCTGACTTCGGGCTTTATACACTTATCCGCACAGGTATCACACTCATTGCATGCACCAGGCCGCAGCAGTTGTGCATAGGTGAAACCCTTTCTGAAAGCCTCATATTCCAGTTCAAGCATTTTATGGAAACTCGGTTTTCTTAGCCTTGACCAGGCTTTGAGAATATCTTCTTCATCAGACATATCGAATTCTTCGATCAGTAAAATAGCAGTGCTGTATTCTTGTAATATGCGTCTGAACTCATTAATAGAAATAGTATGGGGAGGGCAACTGAGTCGTTTGCCATATCCCCTGCATCCGTAGGCGCATTTCAGTCTGCCCCTGTCCTCGACAGGGATATCAGAAGCATCCAGAATGTAAGTTTCAAGGCCGAGCTTTTCGGCCCTGTCAATTATTTCCTGCGAACTACGGATCTTTTTCGCTTCCTGTATGGAAATATCCTGTTTCACTCTGTAAAGACTACCTTTACTTCTTTAACATCCCACAGTGATTCGATCTTTTCAAGGATATCCTCTTTGATGGCCGCAGCAAACTGATGGTTTGAAGGCAGATCAAGGAGGATGCGGACATTACCGTCCTCAACATCGATCTTGGTCACCAGTTCGGTCCGGACAATATCAAGTCCGGCCATGGGGTTCATAACATGCTTGAGGCGGCTTCGGACAACATTTTCCGTTGTCGGTTCCTTGGCACTTACAAGACCGTGCTTTTCCTCATAATCCCTTATGGCGGCCCTTAAGCCTTCGACAGCAAGCACTGAACAGTGGGCTTTTACAGGTGGAAGGCCACCAAGCTCTTCTGTGGCCTGTTTCCATGATATGTTCTTGGCTTCTTCCAGAGTCTTGCCCTTGGCAAGTTCTGTTATTATCGAAGCGGTTGCAATGTTGGAAGCACATCCATAGGATTCGAATTTCACATCCTCGATGACCTTTGTATCTTCATTTACTTTCAGGTACACTGCCACCATGTCACCACAGGCCGGGCTGCCTTCCAGCCCTTTTCCATCTGCATCTTCCATTTTTCCTACGTTTCTCGGATTCTGGAAATGTTCAAGAACCTTTTTGCTGTATGGAAACTTCATTTTATCATCTCGATGTTTATATTATTACAATTTTATTTCTTTTCATATAACGGGCTGATTGCCCTGAGCTGTTCCACGATTTCACCGACAGCATCGATTATCGCATCGACGTCCTCTTTAGTGTTGTACCTTCCAAAGGTAAAGCGCAGTGATCCATGTGCCCTTTCGTGATCTCCTCCGATACCGAGTATCACATGGCTTGCTTCAAGGGAGCGGCTAAAACATGCAGAACCGGTACTTACAGCAAATCCACGCATATCAAGGTGGAGTGTCATGGATTCCCCTTCCACGTAATGGAATGTTATATTGGCATTGTGCGGTACTCTCTGGCTACGACTGCCGTTCAGTGTAACATCAGGGATCTCTTCCTCGGCTCTCTTTATGATATGATCTCTGAGGGATTTCAGGAACTCATTTTCCTCAGGTGTAACAAGTTCGACCGCTTTGGCAAAACCTACCGCACCCGGGATATTCTCAAGACCCGCACGACGGTTGGATTCCTGGAAACCACCATCCATCCATTTGTTTATGGGTGTGCCCTCTCTGATATATAGTGCTCCGACCCCTCTGGGACCGTGTATGGTGTGAGCTGACATGGTCAGAAGATCAACAGGAACTTTACTGACGTCTATGGGAACCCTTGTGTAACTATGGGTGGCATCCGAATGCAGAAGTACTCCTTTTTCCTTGCAGATATTTGCTATGGCCTCAATATCTTGCAAGGTGCCTATCTCCTGGTTAGCATGTTGTATGGATACCAGGGCCGTGTTCTCTGTAATAGCATTTTTGAGCTCTTCAAGATCAAGGATACCCTCGGAATCAACACTGATATAATCTACTTTATACCCGTTTTTCTCGAAAGCCTTGGCGGTGTTGAGTACCGGAAAATCCTCGAGCTTTGAAACAATTATATGCTTATCCTTCTTGTTCAGGAGTGCTGCAGCAACACCTTTGATGGCCATATTACTGGATTCCGTATCACCTGATGTGAAAACTATCTCTTCGGCGGAAGCTCCGATGGAAGAAGCTATTGTCTGCCTGGATTCCTGGAGGGCTTCTTTGGCATCGATTCCCATAGAGTATCCGAATTCGGAAGTTGCTACTGCATATATATCAAAATAATAGGGCTTCATGGCTTCAAGCACTTTCTCGTCAAGACGTGTGCTTGCTGCATTGTCCAGATAAATCATCTTGTCTAACATATTACCTCCTATGTTGAATATTAAAAAATTTATATGAAAAGCGTGATACTGGCATCTTTTGCCTCATTTACGTACGTACCTACCGCACCGTATTCATCGATCCAGTCCTGGCGCAGCTCTTCTTTTTTAACGCCCATGATCTCCATTGTCATCTCACAGGCCAGTATTCTGCCACCAAGTTCCTTGTAGTCCTCCATAAGCCTATCAAGGGAGGCTACATTGGCTTTTTTCATTCTGCTGTTAATCATCCATTTGCCAAGACCGAACATATTCATCTTTGACAGAGGACCTTTATCGAGTCCGTTCTTTTTCAGTCGCTGCAGGCCCCAGAACGTAAAGTACATGGATGCTTCCATTCCCATGGCAAGAGCACCGTTTCCAATGATCAGAGCGCTGTATATCTTGTCAAGATCACCGCTATGTACTATAATTACTGCCTTTTCGGGCATTTGATCACCGTTCATCGTTTAATCCTTATCTTCCACTCATCGCCTTTGTCTTCGATGTCGAGCACTTCAAGACCCATTGACTTACATGCCATGGGGATTTCCTTTTTTGAGGCCGGATGTGTACCCGTTACAATAACCTCATCCCCTGGTGAGGCTTTTCTCAGTGCTTTGCGACATTCTACCAGAGGGACAGGACAAGTCTGTCCCCGAACGTCAACTTCTACTTCTGTCATATGTTCCTCCCGATAAAACCGGTCATTCCGGTTGGTTAACAGCGTTAACAACGGTCTTCTGCTACATTTGTTCCGTTGTTAACGACTTACAAATATTATATAAATTGCAAATACTGCTGTTTAATACTATGATCTTACACTATTTAATAATGTTACCATTCCGGTAATTCATTCAAATTTGATAGCAGGGAGTATTGCTCGTTATAAGTGGAAGGGCCGAACGTATGAATGTCTATCTCATCTTTCCTTAAAGTTGCAAATGCACCTTTGTTGTGATACCCACAATACTTCGGCGTGGAGAAAAGAGACAGCAGATCCTTTCCAAACCACCATTTGTATCCTTGTTTAAGGGCACTGTGGCCTCTGATCATAAGAGAAAGTCCGTTCTTTTGCAAAAATCCCGAAAGGATATCCCTGCCAAAACACCTTGGCCGGATTCCCCTGATAGATTGTGACATTCCGGCTTTCATTGACGGATCATTCCAGAGGTATTCAAAAGAATCCTTCTTACTGATCTCATTTATAGCTACAGTCCCCGGTATTCCTCCATGGACGCAGAAGATGTTTTTATTCACAATCGCAGCTACCGGTAATTGCTCAAAGACGATGTTTACGGCTTCAAGAAGCTCGTCACTGAGATCAAGCTCCTGATAGAATCCGTACCTGAGATTCATCTCCTGTGATTCGTGGTTTCCTCTCAGCAAGACAATGTTCTCAGGCTCTACAATCTTGAGCTCAAACAGAGTTGAGAGAACAGCGATTGAATTACGTCCCCTGTCTACATAATCTCCAAGAAGAACAACGGTCTCGAACCCGGAACTTTCTTTGAATTCAAGCAGGAGATCGAGTGCTTTCAGATTACCGTGAATATCTCCGATGAACATCACATCAGGATCATTCAGATATACTACTGCCTCTTCCCGGTTAAATAACTCATATGCTGTATCCAGGAGTTCTGTGAACCGTCTGAGATCAGGCATCTGCTACCCCTATTCTTTCAGTATTCTCCTTATAATAGCAAGCCCTGTGATATTGACTATACCTATTAAGGCACCCCCTATCAAATGACGTGGGTTCTGAAGGGATATATCAGTTTCGGGAACATCTGCAGCAGGTACGAGATCGATGGTCTCACTTTTTATCAGACTTACATCTTTTTCAAGTGATTGGCCATTATTGTCTGCCGGAATAAAGCTGATAGTATAATCATCACCAATCTCAAGACCTCTGAAAATACAGTCACCGGTATGATCAAGTTCAGCAAGTACCGAATCTTCATTTTTCAGTATAACAGTTCCCTCATCTGGAGTTATAACCCGGATATTGGCATGCTCTTTGAGTCTTATGGCTTCCCCATCGGATAATCTCAGCTCCCCGGGAAGATCAAGTATTTCCAGGATTGTGGGTGCGATGTCTTCCTGGCCGTATTCCTCTTTAATTAAAGAGGGTGCAACATTAACCGCAGATATAACAAAAGGCACTCTTTGAGCTTCATCGGTGCGTGCGTATTTATCTGACTGGTGTCCTCCTCTGGCATCGGTGCCTGCAAAGGCCATGCCATGGTCTGCGGTGAAGATGAATGCTATATTGTTCTCCGTGCATTTTTCGTATAGGGACATGCAGGCAGCATCGATTCCTTCTATTGTGGCAATATAGCCGCTGTCTTTTTTATAATGGCCGGCCGTGTCAACAGCACCGACATTGATTGTGAGAATATAGGGCTGATCCGGATACTCACTTTCCATCAGATCCATCACATCGATCCCGGATTCAATTGCCCAGTTATCATAGCTGTCATATCGCTGCTGTGATCCTTCGTCGTATTTCTCCAGTTCTGGCTGCAATGACAGTATATTTTCCTGCATAAGGGCTGCAACGTCGATTGATGCGCTTTTAGCGTCTGCAACAGCTATGTTTGTCTCGATGACCATTTCCGGCTCGTTCACAGAGTTTGATGCATCATGCACTATTACATCCTGTTTATCGCACAGTGACCAGAAATCACCTTTCTGCATGATGCCGAAAGTGAGGTAATCATATTCATGAGCTACATCATAGATGGTCGTACCACTCAGTTGCACCGAGTCTGAAAGGGCTTTTGAATAACCTGTAACAAGAACAGAGTGTCCGGCTTCGGTATAGGTCTGGGGGGCACGCACATCAAGTACTCTGCAGTTTTCATTGAACAAAAGGGACATGTTGGATGCATTGACTTTGCCAATTACGCTTCCGTCAAGCGCATATGGAGTGAATTCCGGGTAGGCATATGATGACCCCAGCCCATCCACAATAAGGATAACTGCTCCGTGTGGAGTGTCCACAGGGTTCACTTCGACGACAGAGTACGCTGTCGCAGGTTGCATTACAAAACCTGACAAAAACAGGAATACAAGCATGTTTGAAAAGAGCCTGTAAATATTCGTTTTTGTAAGATGCATGGATTCACAGATGCAAAATCTACATAATAATCTTTCGATTTGAGATCATTTTCCATAAAATGAATCGGAACCAAAATCAATTTTCGGGATTAATGCCTGTCTAATCCTCACTTTTCAGGCTATCCCGCAGGAAGAATGACATGAACAGGAGTATTGCACTGACAACGAATATTGCTTCAAATCCCAGAATTCCAAGGAATGTTCCTGCAAACAGCGGCATCAGACCCAGACCTGCATATGTATAGGTGTTGAAGATTCCCATTGCAAGTCCTCTCTCGATATTCATATGTGATACTGCCACAGGAAGACCTATTATGCCTGTACCGGAACCAATGCCGATCAGTGTAAAACCAAGTACCGGATGGTGAATGGCTACCAGTGTACCTGCAACAGCAATCAATATACCTGCCCGGATCATATAATTATAGTTCAGGTTCATGCGTCCTACAACAATATTGCTTACCATTGCACTCAGATAAAGCGCAGCTATGGATAGTCCCAATGCGGTTTTACTCAGGAAGTCCTGACTGTAATCCGGATAGAAGGCAATGATAACTCCTGTCAGACCAAGCAGAAGGAAAGTGATTATCCATATGCGAAGGTAGTTCAGGTTTGTGAAATGACTGGCTATCCTGTTCAGATCCGGTTTGCTGATTGTATCATTAACTCTCACTTTTTCGGACCTGCTGCGTCCTGCAAGCAGGGATATCCCTGCAACAGATAGTATGGATGCAATGCCGGTGAATAGTATAATCCCACCTTTGATGTACCATCCTGCCAGATAGCCTGCCAGGGCCACTCCCACTGCAAGGCCAGCATTCAGAAGAAAGTTGAACTCGCCGATGTATCTGGTCCTGGCCTCATACTCTGACAGCAATGCATAGGCTACAGGAAAAAATGCTCCGCATGCACTTCCTTCAACAAGTCTGGCGATTACAAGGATATACAGGTTCTCTGTTAACAAAAGTGTAATTCCGGAGATTAGCGTCAGGAAGATGGCCAGGACTACGAATTTAAGCCGGTCATATCTGTCAGATAAAAAACCGAAGGGCAGCATAGTGATCAGTGCCCCAATAAAGTAACCTGAGAACAAAAGGCTTGATGCAAAGGCTCCATATGTACTATGGTTGCCTGCTACAATTTCCGGCAGTACCGGAATAACTGCATTGGATAGGCCCATTATCAGAAAGACGGTGGAGTAAAGCAAAAACCTGTTTTTGTCCATTTCTTCTCCCCTTTGTTTTAGATTTTAATGGTCCTAAAGTTAATAGTTTTATCGTGGTTTTAAGCAGGTCTATGAATTTTTATCTCTCATTTTTTGAGGGATTCTGACCATACATAATCAAAAATTTATATCTTTATACATAATTAATAATTTTACAAATAACTATATTTTTACTATACTTTCGACCCTATATATAATATTGTTCAGTAATATAGTATTGTTACTTTGTTAATTTAAGTATACAGATATTTTAGTATATATTTAACAATGAAATAAATTAACATTGAAATTAATCCAGTAAACTTTATTGATTTAACTGTTATTTCTGACCTGTATTTCAATTTGAAAGTACCATATTAAGAAGATTAACGTGACTATATGTCTTCAATATCGAGTTTGATATTACATTGTTAATATAAGATTTATAAATTAGAAACATTACTTTATTTAATTTACTATCTGTAATTTTATAGAATAATGCAAAGTATCTATTTGGCGCGACATAGTAAAAAATTAAAGTATTCACTAAAGTATGTATATATGGCTCTTGCTCAAAAAAGTTTGTACAGTATATTATATTAGATTATTTTTATAATAATAATTTATGGGCATATAGCCTATCAGTTCCCAACAAGAAATATTTTTATAAAAATACTATTATTTAGTATATACAGTCATAAAAAATATACTTTTCCTCCATTGTTTTGGATGAGGTTCTGAATATTTTTTTGAATCAGGTTATATGTAGAAATAAATTATACATTCCAAACAAAATTCAGGATCTATTTTTCATTATACATAGGAGTAATTATATGAGGAAACAAAGGTTCAAAAATGATATATGCATTCTGTGAAAGATAATATAATGGTGCCCTTATCAATGACAGCTCTTAAAGAACCCAACCAACAATAAAAATGTGGTTTAATCCACCAGTAGTCAGACGCTAGCTACTGTTTTATCTAAGTATGGAACAAGGGCACCTTGAAAAAATTTACTCTTCTATTATGTTGGCGAAAATTGGATTAAAATCAGATATTCCACTATAATTTAGAGTAATTTAGGTAATAATATATACTACTTAAGTAAATTACTGTAAATAGGCGCCCTAAATTCTAAGGCACTTTTTTAAAACAAGTCTTTAAATCATATTTAAAGACCCGCTCCCCCACTTATAAAAGGGCGCCATGAACACTTTATTTTCAGAACTGTAACTCTAGTTTTTCTGTTACTGATATCGTGAAATTAAACTACTTTTCAAAAAACCGGCTTAGTTTTTAGGTATACATAATATATCTTTTGCTGCATACTGCTATATATCAGTGGCACACAAGTTATATTTGTGAGCAATCATTTTTAAAATAAGCCAACCCATAACCCCACTCTCCATTCCTCACAGGAAGGCATCAATAGATCCTATCGATGCCCTTTTTCTCTAATATCTGCTATTTGTTTAGAGAAGAATAAATATCTCCTTCCTGAAAACTTTTATTTCACCACACACATGAGCGATCGTGCGGATTGAGTGGTAGAATAATCTTGCGTCGCCAGTAACGAATTTGTTCGTAAATAAATAGCTGTAAATAGAAGCCCTGCCTGACCATATCGATGAGCTGAACTACTTTAACAGCATATCAGGTTAGCTACCGGGTACGTTCCCTGGATGCCAACACAGCTTAATATTGGTTTAGTAACGCTTGCGCATTATCTTATATTCTTCAGACTCACTGGCCAAAATGATTATCGCACATGGAATCTATCAGCGGGCTTAGGAGCTGCAGTCAGAGCGCTTGAAGATTATCATTATGTTCTGGTAGATCAAAAGAGGTACTTTAAAACCTGTTCCACTGGTGCGGATATAGGCAAACTCTGTTATTATAATATGATAGTTCAAATACGTATTTATGGTAAGAAACTAAATTACTATTTAGCGCCCTTTCAAACTCTTTTATTTAATCTTTAGAACCCCCCGTTTTAAAGACCCCCCACTCCCCATTGAAAGGGCGCTATTTTCAGTTTTTGTTATGAACTAACTTTAATTTCTGTATAATAACATTTTCTAACTCTTTATCCTAAAAAAACACAGAGAATTTTCACATGAGTAATGCTTTTAAGCTACCTAAAAAATGTATTCGGGCAGCTCTAGCGATCTCCTTAACAGGTGCGAGTATTGCTTTTACTGCCCTGCAAATTCCATCATCGGAGATCCTAACACTTACCGGATCAGTGGTAGCTTACTACTTCGCAACAGGAGAGGAGGATAATGCAGGAAATTGAAACAGCTATTTTATCCATTGGGATAGTTGTAAACACTGCTATTAATGCTTCTGTCTGGTATAAGTTAGGAAGTATTCAGGGTAGAGTAGAAGAATGCGAGAATTACAAAGTGTCTCCAAAATAAGCGAGTGTAACAAATTAACGTTACACTCAAAAGTTTATCAAAGCATACACTCTAGTATATAGAAAATTTGCAGATTTAACAATAATAAATTATTGCATATAGTTTGTAAAAAAACATAAATAATTCAATAAGTATGTAAAATCAATAATTGTTTAGTAAGTATATTTAGAAATTTTGTTACGAAGTAGTATTAATTAAGACTATTTTTATAATATTATTTTTAGTTCATTTAGTCTATAGGTTGTGAGTCAAAAATACAATTATAACATTAGTGCAATAATTATATTGTTATGCCTTGGAAAATCCATGTGAAATTTACCTAAAATCTGTGATCTTTAGATTTTCCTGACAAAACGAGGGATTTTGTAATATTATTGATGCTCAGCATAACTTAAAGTAATAATGACTATTTTTTGTTCAGATCTTGACTGAAACCAGTACAAATAAAATTTTAACTGTTTTTCTTGCATTCATTTTTGAAAAATAGGCTATTTTTCGGCAAAAATCGGCATTTCAAAAATAGCTTATTCCTATAGTATATAGTATGAATTTACAAAGTTAAGTGAAAGGGTATGTTTTTCTGAACTCGATCGTTACAAAGACTATAAGAATTGATATGTTGTCACCTTCAACCCCGTGATTATCTGCAAAAAAATAGTGAGATTCGTATATTCATAGTTTTATCGCATTTCATGCATATAGTCTTTTGAATAAGTAAAAACCTGTTATAATTTTCATCCAAATCATAGGAAGGCAGATCAAAAAATACAATTAACTATGTAAAATAATATTAACTCTTGGGATATATCAACTTATAGGTTTATAGTTTGTTTAGGCTATACTATGCATGCCAAGTTTGTATATATAAAAATAGTATTAATAAAATGTCGCAGATGTATAGAATTTTAGTAAGAGCACACATGTAATAACCAATAGTAATTATATATGACGCATTTATTACACAGCTCTCATTTTCTGAACATAGCTGAAAATGCATCTTTGTTTGGTTGATAACGAACAAATAAAATTATTTTAAATTATATTATAATATTAACTTAATATTTTAGTTATTATAATTACAGTATTATTGATTGTAACTGTTTTTTGTTACACTCCAACCAATTGTTTAACATATACATTAGACTATTATAGTAATTACTTATGGTGCTTTTTTTGTAAGTTCTCTGGCTATGATATATTATATTTTCAGGTAAATATCAAATAATTCATTGAAATCATCAAACTTTTTTCTGGCCCTGTATAGATATTGTCGGACGTGTTTCTTGCCAGCTGCTTTGGCAAACAGAGTATCAATTTCTGCAGGAGTGAAAACTGTTTCAAGTTTCTTTTTAGGAATTGACTGTAAAGTCTTTAGCTCTTCATTTGTGCACTCATAATATTCGTTTTCAGTAGCATGTGAGCTTTCTTTCTCTGGGTTAGCAGAATTGGGACAATTATACCTGATCATGTGTTCACCGGTCCAGTTCCACAACGCATCATATAAAATAGCATACATCTGGCCGCAGTTTGTACATTTTGCGGCAACTGCATTCTGATCATGATATGTGTGATAACTTATGCTAAAGACATCGGCATTACACTTACTGCATGCGCCGATGAAGTTCTTTTCAAGGCCGTCCAGGGGTAGTTCCGTTTTTTTATGGAACAGCGTGTTGTTTTTTGGATCATATGTGTAAGACATAGAATCACCGGGAAAACTGAGGAATTGGTCTTATGTCAATATCCTATAAGTTTTTTAGGATATCATGGTATAAAAATTTAAAAACCTATTTATAGATAGAAGTTCATATAAAAAATGCTATATGCAAATAGCATGAGGTGTGACTGTGGATTCAATTCGATCAAAAATAAAACGGAGACTACAACGGTTTATCGAACTTGATGTAAATGGTCTTCGCAGCTATATTCTATCAAAATTCCTTGATGTAAAAGAAACCACTGTGGATGAGCTACATACGTCCATTACTCAGAAGTATGACATATCACGCAGCGCGGTTGCATCAATGGTAGGATACATTTACTCTAAACTCGGTGTTTTGAGGTCCCACAAGGAATCGTATAAGACTCCGATAGTCTATTCTCTAAAAGAGGAATACGTTGACCTTATTAAAAGTACTCTCGAATCAAAAGAATCGACTCCTGCTACCTGATTTTATTAGATTACTATGTCAATAGTCAAAAACGCACCAAGAACTTCCACGACAATAGTGATACGCTCCGATGCAAATGCCCGCATCACTCACTCAAGGGATCCTTACTACAACCTTATGCGGCGCCTTTTCCAGGAAGAAGAAACTGCTGTAAGAGGGCAGAAATTTCTGATAATGGTAGAGGAGCGTCAGAAAAGTGGCAATCCTATCAAAACGAATGAATGGCAGAAACTGCTTGAGGAGCTTGATATCGGCCGAGCGTCATTCTATTCCATGCGCAATAAATTACTTGGAGCGGGCCTGATATCCAACCGTAACGGTGAGTACAGGCTTTCAGGTCAGTTCAGCAAAGACCTTATAGACATGGCCAGATGGTGGTGGACTGCAGTACTCGATGAGGGACCAGAGAGTCTATAACAATTCCGACCGATATCTTAATATGTGACTATTGCAATGTAGGAGTGCTTTCAGAGAAGCCCGGTAGTGTAGTGGTCAATCATGCAGGACTCTGGATCCCGCAACTTCGGTTCGAATCCGTGCCGGGCTACTAAACTTTTTTAATTAACAATTATTTGTTTTTCCCGATGCATATCCATCCTTCTCTCCAGGAGATTCGAAGCATTACAAGTGTAAGTACCATGTAGCTTAGCATCCAGGCATATCCAAAGCCAACGACCCCATATTCTCCAAGCAGTACATATGAAAGACCCAGCAATAGTGAAAAACGGATGAAATTTACTTTCATCAGCTCTTTTACCTTCATTTGTATATTCAATACAGGAACGAAAAAATTATGCAGTACTACAAAGAAGCTTGACAGCACAAGAATGTGAAGCAAAGATAGAGCCTCTACATAATCTTCTCCAAATATCTGCAATATAGTGCTGCCAAAAATGTACACTATTAATATACTCGGTATAAGCAGAATAAAAACCACAACCCCTGATCTTATCAGGTTCCTCTTGATCCCTTCCCCGTAGCTACCCTCCACAAAAAGAGAGGTGCTTATTGCCATGGGTGCTATCCATATCAGGTTACTTACCGAATATGCAATGTAATACAGAGCCGCTTCCTCTTCTCCGAGAAGGCTCAGTATTATTGTAGGCATCATTAGTGCGGGACTTTCATACAGCAGGTTTGAAACGTAGTTTCCAGAAGAGAAAGTGAATGATTCTTTCAGATATTCTTTGTCAATTTTGGGGATTATATTGGCCCTTTTGAGCAATAGATGTAAACTAAAAACAGTTGAAATCATGTAAGTCACACCTATTGCTCCGAATATCCCAAAGTTTCCCATGAAGACAAATGGAAGGAGTAGCGGGACCCTGATAGCAAGAGCAAGGTTCTGCAGGAAGAAATCCCTTGTATCCCTCAGAGCCTTAAAAGCCTCTCCACTCATAAAAAAGACAGAATTTACTACCACTGTTATAAAAAAGAACAGGGCATATCCTGTTTTCTGGAGAATGGATATACTGTGTAATACGTTATTGACGATCACCAGATATGCTATCGCTACAATAGCAGCTGCTACAGTAGTAATTATAATAGAAGTGCTCAGCACATTCTCTTTAACATTTATATTGATATAACGAATGAGAGAGAAATTGAATCCCAGACTGGAAATAAACACTATTAATCCAAGGGATGTGATCAGCGCAGTTGCAATACCAACCTCCCCTGTAGGATAGAGCCTGGCGGCTATCAACCAGAATAGAAATCCCATCCCGACATTCAGTAACCTTCCAAGCAGAAGAAAGAGGGAGTTCCTATAAAGCGGGTCCTTAAGACTCAAAAATAATCGATCAATACTGATTTTACGTTTCTCCTTCACGAAGCCTGGAATAAACGATTCTTTCATATATGTATCACACAACAGACAGACCCGATCCACAAATACCTGACAAATCGTTTTTACATACTAAACAGTTCTACGATGTACTTATAGCCCACCACTATTTACCAACCCGATATTTACACTATATAGGATGTAACTTTACAATAATAAATGCTATTGTTAATGAGCCATAATTTTGTATTTATTTAAAAGCAATAGATATTTATTCGTTTATTCCAGATTTAAATTACATGAAGCATAAATTACTCTATCGTGCATCAACACTGGTTTTAGGTTTAAGTTTGGGAGTAATAGGTGTTCACGGTTTGCTCACACAGGGTTTTAGCATCAGTTTAGCATTATTTGCTCTTGCTGGTGTGGGTTATCTGCTTCACGCCGGTTATTTCACATTGCATTCTGATGCATCCGAAGTAAAAACAGAGAGTTTATGGGTCATTGTCATTGCCGCTGTGCTGGGACTTTCAGGAGTAATATTGCTTCTTCTTGAACTTTGATGCTCTTTTACATTTTACTCTCATATTGACAATGAAAAGTGAGGGTTAAAATCAGCAGATTTATATTGAAGAGAACTACTATCTTAAGTGGGGAGATATATTTGACATCAGTTAAAGGTGTAAAGTTCTGCGAGTCTGCAGTGGATGTGAACAGGTGGATTAGTGAAAATACTGATAAAAAGGTTATAGATGTAAAATTTTCCAGTGCGTATGATTCCCGCTATGAGGAAATACGTTACTCCTGCCTGATCCTGTACAAAAATAAATAATTCACTCTTATTTTCTCTATTATGGAACTGATATCAATATGAAAAACTCCAGTTGCTTCGTTCTTTCCATATTCCTGATCGTAATCATTTCACTTGTAACTTTAATGGGTTCCGGGTGTCTTGATTCACAGGATCAAACGGAACTTCCTGAAGCCGGTAATCTCTCATCAGATTCCGGCAACAGTAGTGAACAGCCTGTTGCCGTAGTGTTAGCCGAAGAGCTTGAAGTTCCCTGGAGTCTTGATTTCTTACCTGATGGCAGTATTATTTTTACAGAAAGACCCGGAAATGTTCGCCTGATAGATGCAGGACAGGGTCTATCTGAAGAACCTTTGCTAAGCATAGATGAAGTAAGTGCTACAGGAGAAGGTGGACTGCTTGGGATAGCGGTCCATCCTGATTATGAAAATAACAGCTTCATCTATCTGTATTATACCTACAGTGAAGAAGGAGCTCTGTCTAATAAAGTGGTCAGGTATACGCATCGGAGCAACGAGCTAACAGAGGATCAGCTTATTATTGATGGCATACCTGCAAGCGGAATACACAACGGAGGCAGAATCAAGTTCGGACCTGATGGTATGCTCTACATCACAACAGGAGATGCTGGACAGTCCTCCCTTGCCCAGGACCCGGATTCCCTTGCCGGAAAGATATTGAGACTGAATGATAATGGGGATGTACCGGAAGATAATCCCTTCGGGAATTCTCCTGTCTACACCCTTGGACATCGAAATCCCCAGGGACTTGCATGGGATGAGCAGGGAAGACTGTGGGCCACAGAACATGGTTCCAGTGCCCATGACGAACTGAACCTGATAGGAGCCGGGAATAACTACGGATGGCCGCAGATTATAGGAGATGAGACTGCAGAAGACATGGTATCACCTGTAATCCATAGTGGTGAAGATACCTGGGCTCCCTCGGGTGCTGCCTATCTAAACGGTTCTGTATTTTTTGCCGGCCTCAGGGGAGAGAGTCTGTATGAGGCTTCCATTGATCAAGATGCAGAAGCCGTATCTGTCGGTCTGCAGAGCCATTTTACCGGAGAATTCGGCAGGTTAAGAGATGTTGTGGCAGGACCTGAAGGAAACCTCTATCTGCTTACAAGCAACCGTGACGGAAGAGGAGATCCTGTCAGTACTGATGATAGAATAATACGGATCAATGTCAGTAAATTGTAAGATCGATTGTGTTTCCTCTCAATCATTTAGAATGATTCTGGCTTCACCGATCACTGGAACCACCAGTACTTCTACCGGATGATCGACCGCCTGTGGAATCCCTATCATAGTAACCCGGGAAAAAGGCTTCAGGGGCTTTGATACCATGTTCTGAAAAGGCCTTCCAGCTTCGTCGGGTTATATCAGACCTGAACTTGAACTCGTATCTGAGATCGTTTACATATGCTTTTACACGTACCCTGAGATGAGACGGGAACTCGTTCAACAGTACTGTTATCCGGTGATCCTCATCAAGTAAAATGTACTTGGATGTAAAGGCAGCTTCTTCTGCTATCCTCATGGCAAGGTATGCATCGGACTTAGGGTCCATGAACATGTCAGTAACGATCATCATCTCGGCACTTCCGTAGTTGCCACTGGCCACACTTTCCGTAAATATGAGACTATTGGGGGCGGAAACCATATTGTCGTCAGGTGTCTGGAGTACGGTTGACCTGAGACCAATATCAACCACCTCTCCGTAATAATCTCCCATCTCAATCTGGTCGCCTACATGATAGGGGTGTTCCAGTATGATCACTATGCCTCCCACAAGATCCGAGAACAGGTCCTTAAGTCCAAAACCGATGATCGCACCGGCAACAGCACTAAAAGCCACCAGCTGACTGGTTGAAATAGCCAGTATAGAAGAAGCTATGAGGTACAGAACAAGCACATATACTGTAATCTTGATGATCGGTGAGATCATACGTATCTGTACCCTGTATTTATCAAATCTTTCAGACAGGCGCAGGATAAAGAAGATCATTATCCTTACAAACACATAAGAGAACACCAACAGAAAAATGATCTGCAGAATGACTTCAATGTTGAATAGAGAAAGCAGTGTTTCAGCAGCATTGGATGACGGGTTTGCCATCAGAGCAACCTCCTGTTTCTGGCCAGAGATCCGATGTGGTGCATTGCTTCAGGTCTTATAGAGCAAATCCCGTCTTTGATCCTTATTATTTTGTGCTCAAGCAGTAATGATAATGATCTCGTAATGTCTATTTCATCGCCTATAGTGGATCCGAGTCTTTTTTTGGATATATTACCCATTGAAAGTATCAAAAATCCAATAAACAAGGTATCATATTCGAGTTTTACCTCATAAGAAGGAGAATATATATCAGTTACTCTGATAGTGGAACCCTGCAGGCTCTTCTCCCATATTATTTTCGACAGCAGTATGTTCCCTGAGGAGTTCTCCTTTATTTTAGTAAATGCCACTTCATCCGGTGTTGCCTTCTTTTTAAAACTGAGTTTCTCTTTTAACAGATTATAATGAAAATTCGGATAAGGTATATTGATCTTCTTATCCATCCGCTTTAAATTCAGGGTATAGCTCTTAAATTCAAGAACATGTTCTATGCCGTTTTTCTCTCCTGACTCAAACAGAATGTCTCCTGATATGTATGGAGCCAGAAGGACAGATCTTATTTGTTCCACTTCAAATTCCGGAAGTTCTATCCGGCAGGGAAAGTGTTTTTCGATATGATGTGTCTTATTCAGGTAGTTCCATGAGAATATGTTCCAGCTCGTGATGAAGATCTTTTCAGTACTTTCCCCGATGAAATCCAGAAGGTCTTTAAGTTCTTCAAAACCGTCCACTTTTCTGTCATATAACAGGTGACAATCATCAATGAAAAGAATGTTCTCCCGGATACCCTTTAAATGCTCTTTCAGGTAGCTGATATCATCTGAATGTGAAATACTGATTCTTGCGGCCCTGCCTCTGAATCTGGCATATATGTGATTTAAGAAAGTTGTTTTACCTGCAAAGGGCTCGGAAAATATAGCTATATTAACCGGCTCGATGCCAGATTTACGGATAGCATCCACTACTTTTTCAGTCTCTTCAGTATACCCCGCTACGAAGTCCCCGGGCATTTTGTATACACCTATCCCACTAAACCCTTTTACTTTATTGGTGAATGAACATAAGTAATCATCTGTCACATGTATTCATTAGTAACATTTCCTGCTGAAAAGTGAGATTTTTTCTGAAATAAATATTGAATTAGTGTCTACAATCACAAAATGAATTTCAATATCTGCAAAATAAATCTCTGGCTAATAGATTCAATTAGAATTAGATTAAGTAGTGTAACACCATAGTATGACTGGATTTAGGGGGTAAGTGTTCGTGAGGATTATTTTACGAACCCTTAGCAGAGAGATATCACAGCTGATTATACTTACAAGTATCCGGATCTTTGAATAATCGTCCGGGACTGAAACGTGGTTTTGTATATGCCTGTAATTTCCATAGTTATGCCTTCAATGAATGAAGAAAAAACTATCAGGACCTGTATAGAAAAATCAAAGAAAATATTTGGTCACTACGGAGTCGAGGGTGAGGTTATAGTTGTTGACAACTCAAGTGACTCCACCGCAGAAATTGCCCGGTCAATGGGATCAAGGGTCATTGAATCGGTGACAGGCTACGGTAATGCCTACATAACCGGTCTTGCGAACGCACAGGGGGACTATATAGCAATAGCTGATGCAGATAACACATATGACCTCGAGGAGTTGCCACGCTTTCTGGATTACCTGATGAAAGGGGAAGCCGATTTTGTTATAGGTACAAGGCTTAAAGGCGATATTCAGGAAGGATCTATGCCCTGGCTCCATCAGTATATAGGTAATCCGTTTCTTACCTGGCTGCTGGACAGGCTCTTTACTATGAATATATCGGATGCACATTGCGGGATGAGGGCCTTCACAAGAGACGCACTTGACAGGCTTGCCCTCAAGGCCCGGGGCATGGAATTTGCTTCAGAGATGGTAATCGAAGCAGCCTATAAGGGACTGAGGATAAAAGAGGTTCCAATCACATATTACAGAAGGGATGCACCCTCAAAACTGAGATCTTTTCATGATGGCTGGCGACACGTTCGTTTCATGATGCTTTACCGTCCCGTTCCTTTCCTTTTTGTACCGGGTGCCATTGTCATGCTGATCGGCACGCTGATGACAACCGCACTGCTGCTCAGGGGTTCGGTTATCAGCCTTGGTTTGCATTCATTCATACTTGGCAGTATGCTGCTGATCATAGGAGCGCAGATCCTTTCCACTGGCAGTTATGTGAAGACATACGGGTCCATTCACGGCCTGTATGAAAAAAAGAATGATAATAACAAACTCCTGTCGTATCGTTCATTGGAGAGGGAGTTGCTGCTTGGTTCCGTTATTCTCGTGGCAGGTATATCTTTCGGGCTGTATATCGTATACCAGTGGATATCTGCAGGTTATGGCACTATTTCCGAGATACAGTATGCTATTATCTCAATGGTATTCGTTGCCGTAGGTATCCAGGTGATCTTCGGTGCTATTTTCACAAGTATGATGCTCCTTGATACGGATGCGGAAGAATGATCCGTACAGGAATAGCTGGAATTAAGTGATGATGAATGAAGATCGCCTTTGTCTATGATGCCGTGTACCCCTGGGTGAAGGGGGGTGCTGAAAAACGGATCTATGAGCTTGGCAGACGTCTGGTCTGTGAAGGTGATGAGGTCCATCTCTTTGGGGTCAAGTGGTGGAAGGGAGAGAATGTGATCGAAAACGAAGGTATGGTATTACATGGTGTTTGTAAGGCAAGGGATCTTTATAACGGTGACAAGAGATCCATCCGGGAAGCACTTGTATTTGCAGTGAGTCTGTATCCGCATCTGAAAAGTGAGAGTTTTGACCTTATTGATGTGAGTGTGTTCCCGTATTTTTCATGCTTTACGGTAAAGGCTGTATCCGGACTTAGAAAAACAAAAACCCCTGTACGCTATACATGGCATGAGGTATGGGATGATTACTGGTATGATTATATGGGAAGAGCTGGCTTTTTCGGCAAAGTGGTTGAAAGAGTTGTTTCAAAAATAGCTGATAACAATATCGCTGTTTCGAAACTTACAGAAAAGAGACTTGAAGATCTGGGCGTGCCGGAGACAGATGTTTGTGTCATACCGAATGGTATCGACATAAGCAGTATTGCAGAGCCAGATAAAAGGGCAGAATTTACTCCACATGACCCTGAAAAAAAGAGATACGATATTGTATTTGCAGGAAGGCTCATCCGTGAGAAAAATGTGGATATGCTCATCAGGGCGGCATCCCTGCTTAAAAGGGATATTCCGGATATCAGATGTTGCATAATAGGCGAAGGTCCCCGGAAGGAGGAGCTAACGGATCTGGCATTTAGACTGGATCTAAGTGACAACGTAGAATTCACGGATTTTCTTGATTATGGCTCATTAATAGAAAAACTGAGAGTTTCAAAGATATTCATTCTTCCGTCAAGTCGGGAAGGTTTTGGCATAAGTGTCATAGAAGCCCATGCATGCGGACTTCCGGTAATCACTGTAAAAGCAGAGTATAATGCCTCTCAATACCTGGTAAGTGACGGAATTGACGGCTTTGTTGTAAAACCGGATGAGAAGGAGATGGCTGAAAAGACTAAAAAACTACTTATCGGGGATAACTACAGGAATTTTTCAGATGCAGCAAGAAAAAAGGCTGAAAACTATGATTGGGATATAGTGCTCCGGCAATTCAGGGAAAATATAACTTCCTGAGCATGATCTGAAAATATGAAAAAGTTACATCTTATGAAAAAAGATGTGGCAGGTAGAACCTTGTTCTGTTGTTTTCCGAAAATGTTTTGAACCTGTGATGTATCAGGTCGAGGAAAAAATGGAACAGTATCCCCAGACCCAGCCATCTGTAGCGGGTAAATACAATGGCCAGGGAGACAATGGAAAGAGCTAACCAATTCCGATGGATTATATGTGTCCCGAAGGAGTTTCTGGACGGATCGTTTACAGGAAAGGTCAGCAGGTGATCGAGATCTATCAGGTTTGCATAGACAAAGAAACGTGTATCCCTGATTCCAAGGTTTTTAAGAATACTGATGGACATGGACAGAAATATATGATGCAAAAGATCCAAACATTTCACCAATGAACTATTGGATTCTGCCGGCATAAATATTCATGACATTTTAGTGAACATTTAATGACAAATTCCTGTGAAGATTATTTTATAAATTCTGATTTCACACCAATTCCCTGTAAACCTTGCAGGTTTTATCGGCCATATTCTCTATGGAGAAGACATCTTCCACTGATTTTCTTCCCTGCATACCCATTCTGCTTCTGAGTTCATGGTCCTCGAGTGAAATTATACGCTCGGCAAGCTCGCTGGCATTTTCCGGGGTAATGACAAAACCTGTCTGCCCGTCCTCGATCACTTCGGGGATGCCTCCTGCGTTACAACCGATGACAGGTTTTCCCCATGCCATTGCCTCAATATATATCTGGCCAAATGACTCATAGATCGAGGGTGCAATGAAAATATCGCAGTTCCTGTAATGCTCCTGCAGTTTTTCCGAGCTTACAAAGTCAGTGAAAGAAATGAATTTATGATACTTTTTATCAGTGTTCTTCAACAGATACTTCCTGAAAGAGCCACCATCCGGAGCCATGTCTGTGTCCCTTCCTACGATTGTGAATCTGGCATCGGGTATTTTTTCCACTACCTCCGGAATGGCTTTGAACAGGGTGTGGATTCCCTTTCTTTTTTCCAGCCTGCCGACGTAGAGTATATTTAGTTCATCACCGTTAGATTCGTTTTTGAGCAATCCTCTGTCAGGAGCTTCTATGCCAAGGGGCCCGTAGTCTATTTTACCATTTCCAACTCCGTGGTGCTCGCTTATGAGTGCGCCGATATTGTTACTGATGGCAATAAGTCTGTCAGCCCGTCGGAGGGTTTCGCCTTCAAGCCAGTTTGCAAGACGCAGGTCCTTTGTACTGTCCATTTCCTGTATTTCCATGAATTTACATAATGGAGTCACCAATCTGATTACAAGAGGCACCGGGGATATCAAGGCAGGTACGAAACCCTGTGCATCCCATAAAGGTGCTTCTGCAATCTGTACACCAAACCTGTTTTTAAGTTCCATGAGTTTCAGTGCTGCAGCATAGCTGAAAGCGATATTCTTTTTCGAAACTGGCATATCATCCGTAAGGTCCAAGTTAAGATATTTTACAGGATATGGCTTTATTTTATGCACATTGACATTGCCGTCCATATAACTGTGATTACGGCCATTATCTGAGAGTGCGATAACATGCACTTCATGACCCATTTCCGTAAATCCACGGGCAAGATTGCGGGTATGGAAACAATTCCCACCACCACAGTCCCTGGAATATTCCTGGCTGATATATGCGATATTAAGTTTATCGGAAACAGGATCAGTTGGTTTACTATCCTGCCTGACATGATATACGGATGCATTCTCAAGTGCTTCTCTTATCTCGAACATTTCCGCCGGAATCTCACTTATATAATCACGACCTTGCTCCTCCTTTGCAGAAGCAAAATTGAAGTTCAGGCCGTCCCTGTAACCCTTCAGAGTGCCTCCAAGTATTTTTTTGTAAATACCCATGAGCTCCCCGAAGGACATCTGTCTGGCAAAGTAATCATCTTTAAAATGACTGAGCCACCAGTAACATGAATATGCAGGACGTGCTGAATAGGAAAGTGGCTCGTTGCCAAAATTCTTCATCGTATAATAGATCACATTCTTCACTATCTCGGACCAGTTCTGATCATAGGGAGACCTGCGGTTATGCCCTTCCACCATATAGTGCACGACAATGGCAGCCCTCTGATAGACTATTCTGTAACCTGCTTTTGTTATTCTCACACAGAGCTCACTTTCGTCGTGATAGTAGCGAAAATAGGGATCAAAACCTCCAACCTCCAGTAACGCGGACCTGCGGAACGAACAATTGGTTCCCATGAGTATGGTAAACTCACCTTTTTTTGCAACAGCTTCAGGCTCCCTGATGGGCTCGGGTATTCCGCATTTACCTATGATACCGTTGTCAAAATGATAGTGAGTTCTTTTAGGGCCGTAAACAAGACCACCCACACCACCTATATCAGAATCTGTATAACCGACAGCCAGCCTCTCCAGCCATTTTGCATCGGCTACGGCATCGTCGTCAATGAAGGCAACTATCTCACCTTTTGCAGCACGGATTCCCAGATTCCGTGCAAAGGAGAGGCCATCTAGTTCCTTCTGCAGGATTACCTTTATGCCGGGATATTTTTTCAGGACCCTGGCCGTTCCGTCGGTGGAAGGACCGTTCACAACGATTATCTCGTAATCCGCAAAGGATTGCCTTTGCAGTGAAAGCAGGCATACATCAAGATATTCTGCCCTGTTATAGGTGCAGACCACAACCGATATTTCAGGGCTGTCCTTCATTCAGACCTCCGAAGATACCGGCTTTGATAGATCTGAGTTTTCCTGAGAGTTTGCAATCGTTTCAATAATCCGGTTTATCTTCTCCCTTACATGGGCCCTGTCAAAGTCCTCCAGGCGTCGGTCCTGCTTTGTTATTATTCTTTGTTTAAACTTCTGATCCTGTAGCAGGACATTGATCAGCTCTGCTATTTTTACGTAATTCTTTTCAGCCACAAGCAGACCTGAATCGCCCAGTGTATAGGGAACACCTGTTGCCCTGTAGGCTACTATTGGAACATGGAAATGCATGGCTTCAAGTAAAGGTACACAGAATCCCTCATGTTCGCTCATGCACAGGAAGACATCGGCATTCCGGTAATGTTCCGCCAGTTCTTCATCCTTTACCTTTCCTGTAAAAATTATCGAATCTTCTATTTCGAGTCCTTTAATAAGGTTCTCAAGATGAGAGACATAAGCCTTTATGTGTGTACTTCCGACGAGATAGAGTCTTGAATTTGTGTTTATGTATCTGTTATAGCAGTAGAATGATTTTATGATATCCTCATAACATTTATTGGGTGCAACTCGCCCTACGAACAGAAAGTTCACAACACCGTTATCCTCTGCTGAATCCACTTTCAACTTTTTTCCCGCAGAATTGAACTTCCCGAAATCAGAGAATATCGGAAGAACCCCGGTATTCCTGAAACCAAAATTCACAAGATCCTGCCGGTTAAATTCCGAAACGCCCAGCGCCAGTTCAAAATCATCTGTCAGACCCTTAACCTCTTTCAGACCATCCGAACACTGAAGTGCACTAAGCTTATCGTACTTAAAATAGAACTCAGGCGGAGTGATGTTATGATACATCAGGATCTTTCTGTCAGGCAGGTCTTTCACAAAGTCGGTAATCTCACCACCTGCAAGGGGAAAATGATAGAACAGGATATTGGACTCATCGCCTTTGTACTTGTTCAGGGGTTTGGCGTGATCCGATACCTCCGGATCGATCCATTTGGAGTATATCTGGGATTTATATCCCATGCTTCTGAATGTATCCCTGAGGGCAATGACATTGTTACTTACAGCGTCCCCGTATATCAAAGCCGGAGCAACCTGATTAATTTCCATCGAAATCACTCACTTTTTGGCTATCACACAGTAGTCACGAAAACCGAAAAGAAGATTGTTCAGCCTGTCTGTATTGGAATTGAATACATCAACCAGTTCTTCACACCCGTTGCCAGATCTTTTCTCGGATGACATCTCACCGGTTTCGATTCTCCTGAGTTTGATATTTTCAGCAACAGGCTGATAGTACCGTTCCCTTATCTCCCGGAAACCACATGAGCGAAGCATGAATGTAAGGACATCCGGATGAACATGGGACCTGTGTGTCGGGTCCATGTAAAAGAGATTTGTTGACACCAGCATACTCCTGATATTGGGTGTGCTTATAACAATGTGGGATTCGTACTGCATCCTTTCATAGCACAACCCCAGTATCTCCAGTAGCTGTTCACTTGAAAGGTGTTCAACAAGCTGGCTTATGAAAACACCGTCAAGAGACTTTAGTTCAAGTGACTTTAGATGAGAGATCGCATCATCACGTACAACATCGAGACCAAGCCTCTCACAAAGCATCACATAGTCCTCGTTGAGGTCTATACCATAACCCCCGATCCCGGCTTCCTTCAGTACTTTGAGGAATGTACCTGTGCCACAGCCAATATCGAGTACATTTTTGCTGTCTTTGAAAAGTACCTTTGAATCCTCGAAAACATTGGGTTCGTTAACACACGGACCTCCCCCTTTTATCCATGCTTTGCCCATCTCTTCACTGAAAAGAAAATAGTTCATAGGAGCCTGACTTTTTACAGTATCAGCGCGGTTCTCATCGCCTGATAAAGAAATATTCCCTGTTTCTAGCTCAGATTCTCCAACTGCTTCACCACTAATAACAGTCAAATCCTTTTTTGAATATTTATCAGAATGGTCCTGAAGGATATCTGTAAGCATTTTCGACATTTTGTCGAACTTTGTTTTTAACGTGGTCAGCTCCGACCTCAGAGTTTCATTCTCTGATTCAAGGTCCGAACATTTCTGATAGATAGCGGTGTTAAAGTCAGCCACATGTTCGTTAAACTCTGACTGCAGGTAGTTCACAGGTTCAACATATCGCTTTACCTCGCCGTGAACCATTTCCCTGCCTTTAACGAGTAGTTTTCCGGTTATAGGACGATGTGAAGTAATGGAATAGGTATCATTCCTGACATCCCAGTTGTTGAGTATATATTCAAGATCAAGCTGAGGATCAAGTTCTCCGTTGCCGGAATAGTAAACTGCGGACAAACTGTTCAGTTTTGAGATCTCTTCCTCATCATATTTCCCGTTCTCTTTTCTCTTTGTTATATTCTCATGTATCCTCTGCATGAGCTCTTCGACATCTATTTCATCATCACGTATATCAAGGAAACTGCTCATGCAATCATATATGAAACCATGTAAAATTTATATCGATAGGTAACAGGCATATGGAATATTCATCCGAAACAAATATCATATGAACTGATCACCGATTTTGCACATATAAACAGACCCAAGTACCTTCACAATCCCCAGGTGCAGGGAATATGGAAAAGTCCCGAATCCCTGCATGTGGGATAGACATCGAAACGGTATAGTTTGTCATGCCAGTCGTATATCTTACCTTCATGTGAGTGAACAGCTACGGTCAGCTGGAACCTGCCTGTGAGCATTGGGATCTTTTCAATCCTGAGGTCTATACGGCCCTCTCCTTCCACATGGTCTATTATTATTTCCTTAATCTCGGTATTGGTACCAAAAAGATGCTCTCCTTTCTCTGAATAGAGCTGTATGCCGAAAACAGGATCATTGACCTTTTCAAGGGCATTGAAGTGTATTCGTATATCCATGGGATCAAATGAATTAAAACGGCTACTTTTGTTACCGAATTTATCGTACATTTCCACATCTGTGATCTCTACTTTCCGGTTACCCCACCTCTTATCACTCCCGGAGTTCTGCAGGCTGTCAGAATTACCGGAAGCCGAATCTTCTTCGTTCCTGCTATACATGTAGCTGTCAATGACTTCCTGGGTGTTCCCGAGAGTCATCTGCTCTCCTTTGTGCAGAAGCAGGGTCCGGTCACAGAAACGCCTGACAGATCCCAGGTCGTGTGACACGAAAACGATAGTCACACCTTCATTCCGATACTGGTTCAGCACATCGATGCACTTCTGCTGGAAATCCATATCACCAACAGCCAAAACCTCATCCATGAGAAGTATCTCGGGGTTGGTCTGGATTGCGGTGGAGAAGGCAAGTCTTACCTGCATACCCGATGAAAAGTTCTTCAGTTTTGTGTCCCGGAACTTTTCAAGACCTGCGAAACTGATTATATCATCCAGCTTTGATTCGATCTCCCTTTTTGATATGCCCATGATAGTTGCATATGTCCGTATGTTCTCCGCGGCTGTGAAATCCTGCTGGAAACCCACACCAAGTTCCAGGAAAGGAGTAATTCTTCCGTTTACCTTAACATGCCCGTCTGTCGGGCGGAGAATATGAGCGATCGTTTTCAACAGAGTACTCTTTCCGCTTCCGTTCTCTCCTATTATGCCAAGAGCCTCACCTTTGTCCACAGTGAAGTTTATATTGTTCAGTGCGTGAAAGGTCTCATAGCCGGAAGGTTTCATAAAACCGGTCAGTGTCTCGAACACTGTATTCCTTTTCTCATGCGGGATGCGGAATACCTTATGGAGATTACTGACTTCTATTACCGTCATCAGATCTCCTCCGCAAAACCGGGCTCCAGTTTCATGAACACTACATAACCGAGTACAAGGAAAAAGAATGCAGACGCAGCAATATATATCATATTCTCGGTACTTGCGGGTGTTGAATAGATGATGGTATCACGTGCAGATATGATTATTCTTGCCATGGGATTGAGCAGGGCTATGGTTTTGAGATTCTCGGGAAACATGTCGAGAGTATAGAGAATGGGAGTACCGAAGAATGCGGCCTGCATGAACACATCCCATATGAACTGCATGTCCCTGAAATAGACATTAAGGGCGGACAATCCCATGGATGCACCAAGTGAGAATACAAAGAGCATTACCAGTATAAACGGAACGTAGACCAGGTTTGAGGATATTGGCACCCGGAATATCATCATGAAGATCACGAACACAACCGATTCGAACAGGCTCATGAGAAGGGCGGTAACGCATGATGATATCACAAAGATGTCCCTTGGAAAATAGATCTTCTTCACCATACCGGGTTTTCCGACTATCGAGAACATACCGATACTGGTGGATCTGCTGAAAAAGTTCCAGAGTATGATACCAAGCAACAGGAATAACTGGTAATATTCTACCTGTACCCTCATCAGGTTGGAGAATACAAGGTACAATACAGTAAGCATCAGGAGTGGTTCAAGCAGGGACCAGAAATACCCCAGAATGGAGTTCTTGTAACGCAGTTTGAATTCTCCCACAGACAGGTTCCATATAAGGTGCCTGTATTGATACAATTCTCTAATATGTTCGATTGCCATCATTTATCACGTTTCTGACCTTCTTTTCAAAAAGATCTATATCAAACGTTTTCGCCCGTGCAATACAGGCATCCCTGAAAGCCACGGGATTGTTGGAGACAAATTTTACACCCGCAATAACACCTTCAGGACCAGCATCTACCAGTATGCCGGTCTCCCCGTCCACAACGGTTTCCCTGAAACCTCCCTCGTTTACCGCAACCACAGGTTTTCCGCATGCCATGGCTTCCACAGGTGTCATTCCAAAATCCTCGTCAAGTGCCGTACAGATAAGACCCCTGCATTCGGAATACAGTTCAAGCAATTTCTCCTCTGAAACCTCTCCCAGTAAAGTCACATTCGGAGGGAGGTCATGGATTATTCTTCTTGCGTAGGATTCTGCATGGTCCCCCTTTGAGTAACCTCCGACGATCAGCAGTTTTTCCTCCGGCATCTTCCTGAAGGCGTCTATCTGCATCTCCACCCTTTTTTCCGGGTAAAGACGATTTACAGAAAGCCAGAAATCACCGGATTGTCCGCTTTTGAATCGTGACAGATCTGTCGGAGGATGGATCACTTCTGCCTCCCTGCCAAAATATCTGGTGATCCTTGAGCGTGTGTTCTCGGAGTTTGTGACTATCCTGTCCACATGGGAAAGATAGTGTTCTGAAAACCTTTTGTGGGATTTAGCCCAGAGCATGAAGGGTATTGTAGTAAAAGCCGACTGTCTTTCAAGGAAGGTATCGTATAGGTCGTAGAAAGCCCGTGTGGGTGTGTGGCAGTAATAGAGGTTGGGTTTATGCTTTCCGGCAGCAAAATAGGCCCAGTTGCCTGAGAAGATAAAATAATCGTAATCCTCTGAAAAGTCACAGGTGGCAAACAAATAGGATGCATGGATCTGTTTAAGAGGAGGCGTCATATGTGTACCGCCAAGGCTGATCATGTTTGATGGGTCGAATCCCATCTTTTCCACGGATGCCGGATCCATGTCAGTTGATATCACATCCGCATTCAGCCTCTCGGCAAGCATCAGCACCAGCTTTTCCCCGCCCCCTATAGCACCGAAATAATCGTGAAAAATCGCGATTCTCATAATATCAGTACTATATTCTGATATGCTTCTACTACTTAAGAGAAGTAGAAACTTTGCTAAGCTACAGTAGTATTTTTGTTTAGTCTATTTATTTAAGCGTTAAGATTCATTCCTACTCTGTAAATATAAGAATGATAACCATGGTGGATCGAAATAAGCTATTCAGCAAAACGATCTTACTGCCTTTGTTAGTGCTATTCTCATTTCTTCTCAGATCGGTTTCCCTGTCCGGGATAGTCACGGAAGGAAGATTCATGTTCGTGGGAACTGATGCCTTTTACCATATGAGAAGGGTGCTTTATATAACCGAGAACTTCCCGTCGTCTTTTACGTTTGACTCCTATCTTAATTACCCTTCAGGATTCGAGCTTGGATGGCCACCTTTATATGATCAGGCCATTGCTCTGCTTGCCTTGGTACTGGGACTGGGAAATCCCGATACCGGCACCATTGAATTTGCAGGTGCTATTTTCCCGGCACTTCTGGGAGCTTTGACCCTGATTCCACTGTACTATGCAGCCTCTGCGGTTTTTGACAAAAGGACGGCTCTTATCAGCGCTGCAATCCTTTCCCTGATCCCGATAAACCTGTCAGTTACAATGGCAGGCGCTACGGACCATCATGTGGCAGAGATATTCCTTTCCACAACCGCCTATGCATTCTTCTTACAGGCTCTGAAATATGGCGGAAAAGCGAACCTTTCCATATCCGATATCAGAACAAAGGGTAAAGAACTGCTGAACCGGTCAGATCCTTCAGGCAAAGCCATGCTTCTTTCAGCTGGCAGTGGATTTGTGCTTGCAATTGCGGTTTTTACATGGCTTGGTTCTCCGATATTTATCGGACTTATTGGTCTGTTCGTCTTTGCCCAGCTTACAGCATCACTCAAACAGGAGCGGTTTTCGGAACACGCCCTGATAATATCGGTCACAGCTCTGCTGACAGCTCTTGTAATCGTTATTCCCTTTATTGCAACGGTCGTCCGCCCTGGAATGGAATTCAGCGGAATGTTCCTTTCCTGGTTCCATGCTGCATACATTGCAGCGATCATCATTGGCATCCTTGTGCTGGGAATTTTAGCAGGATATGTGGTTTCGAAAAAGCTGAACTGGTATTACTATCCTTTGATAGTTGCCGTGCTAACGGGTGTTGGGATTGTGATACTACGTTTCCTGTCCCCGCAGTTCTATGATAATACCATGGGAGGGGTTCTCTACCTGCTTGGCGATGCTACGGCAGTTCTTGGAACCATATCAGAAGCAATGCCGCTTTTCTATGATAATGGTTTCACACTGGAACCTCTGTGGAAAACATTGTTCATATTCAGCATCACAGGAATAATAGGCCTGGTGCTGAGTATCTTGAAACTGCACCGTGACAGGTACATGCCTGAGATGGTATTTTTCATGATCTGGTCGCTTGTGGTCATTGTGCTGACCATTTCCCAGAGACGGTTTGCATACCTGCTTGCGGTGAATGTTGCCATGCTTTCCGGATTTTTCATTAACATGGCCTATGTGAGCCTTGCCGGAAGCAGGACAGGATACAGGACCACGAAACCGGCATCCGGAAAAAAGAAATCAAAATCAGGGAAATCCGCATCCAGGGCAGCTAATACTTCGGCTTCTGTGAAAGAGCCCACAGGAGCCATGCTGGAAGGAACCACAACTCCAGTACTTTTAGCCATTCTTGTGCTGATACTGTCATTTGTACTGTTCACACCTGTGTACAGTCTCGTCTCACATCCGGGAGTTCCTGACTATGACTGGCAGGAGTCTCTTATATGGCTTGGTGCGAACAGTCCTGAAACATCGCATTATCTTGATCCATCCTCAGAGCCTGAGTACGGTGTTATGAGCTGGTGGGATTACGGTAACTGGATACTCTATATTTCCAAAAGACCTGTTGTTGCCAATAATTTCCAGACGGGACTTGAGGCTTCGTCGCGTTTTTTTGCGACTGCCGATGAGTCGGAATCCAACTCCATCCTTGATGGTAATAATGTAAAGTATGTTGTTACCGATAACAAGATGTATGCCACCAAGTCCAGTGCAATCTTTTCCATCGCAGGAGAAGAATACATGATGGGGCAGAATTTCGATTCCTTCTATAACAGTCTGGATATGCGGAAAACTACTATTGCAAAACTGCACATACTTGACGGTTCACACCTTGGAAGGCTGCGTCTTGTGCATGAATCCCCCAACAGCCAGATGAGCCTTGTCTTTAATGAGGATGAGGAGGAAGGCACACCTATTAAGAATGTGAAGGTATTCGAATATGTGGCCGGAGCGAAGATATATGGCTCGGCAGAGCCTGGAGACCCGGTATACGCCAGGGTAAGGGTGACTTCCAACCAGAACAGGCAGTTCATCTACGAAAATATGGCTATTGCTGATGAGTCCGGATACTACGAGATGCGTGTGCCTTATTCCACAAACGGCGACATTCCGGAGATAAGCACAGACCCTAACTTCGTGGTATTCCTTGAGAATGCGACCGTTGTACGGGAAACTGCCGTCAGTGAAGAGGATGTTATGCAGGGTAATGAGATACAGGTGGATCTGGTGTAGTTTTATCCTTGCATTTTCTTTTTTCATCTTTACTGACCTCTCTGTTAATTACAGGCACCTGCGGTCATGTTTCTGAAATACGGTAAGTCAGAACTTCGCTCTGTTTATCCAAACGCGTTACGTATAAGTAGCAGAAAATAAATGTATTCCTTGAGCACAAATGATGGCGACTGATGTATAAAGTGGAGGCGGGGTCAAAAACATTAAATGTTTATTTGATAACGAGTGATAATATGAGTCCAGGCGAGTTAGAGGATAAAAAGGTCCTAATGGTTATTGCACAGAAAAATTTCAGGGACGAGGAGTTCCTTGAGCCAAGAGAGATCTTTGAGGATATGGATATGGATGTTACCGTTGCAAGCAACAGCACAAAAGAAGCTGAAGGTATGCTTGGCAGGAAGATACAACCTGATCTGAGTATTGATGATGCGATAGTAGCTGACTATGATGCCATTGTGATAGTAGGAGGTGGCGGTTCAAGGGAGTATCTCTGGCCAAATGAGAAGCTTCATGAACTTGTAAAGGACGCCATTGAACACGAGAAAGTTGTCGCAGCAATCTGTGTATCTCCTGTTATCCTTGCCAGGGCCGGAGCACTTGAAGGTAAGAAGGCCACTGTTTTCAAGGATGATGCCTGCATCAAGGAACTCAAAAAATCAAAGGCTACCTATGAGGATGAGGACGTCATAATCTCGGATAACGTTGTAACAGGCCGTGATCCGAAATGTGCTGAAAAGTTCGGTGAGGCCGTACTGGAAGCTCTTTCAAAGATATAAACGCCGGCCTATGCCGGCATTTTCCCACATGATGATTGAAAATACTTCAAAGACTGCCTTTTAAGAAAAACTTTTGTATTAATCTAAATCCTTTTTAAGATATGCAATCCGACTACCACGATAAAATCAACATTTTTCTGTACAACAGCAACGGACTGCGCCGCCTGCGGCGGATGGCTATATTGCTCTTTGTTTTCCGTTGGCTTTTTTTGTCTGATGATTTAAAGCCGGAAATTAATTAGGTCTTTGTCAGAACAGTTAAACTTCGACCTCCATCAGATCTGATGCTATTATGACCTCTCCGTCAAAGTGCTGCTTTACATGATCGACTGCTTCCTGTTCGTGTCCCTGCATATGGGGATAGAGGTGTATAAAATACAGTTTGCTTACGTCCAGTGTGACACGGCTCAGTACATCTGTGAACATGTCAGGTGTGGTGTGCATTGTCATCTCAAAGCCAAGAGGGAATGAACATTCGTGTATCATGACATCAGCCCCGCCTGCGAACCTGAATACCGGTTCCGATGGTTCGGTATCACCTGTGTAGATCACGGCCTTGTTTTCGCATTCCACGCGATATGCCAGTGATGGAGTACTGTGAACCGTGGGTGTGCATGTGATACTGAAATCGGTGCCATGGGGTGTGAATCTCTCGCCTCCGGTGAGTTCGGTGATCTCGACCTCGAATCTGTCCTTGAGGTAGTCGTATGTCTCCATGACCTTACCAAACCATTCCTGTGTTCCCTTCGGACCGAAGATACGCATATCTGTCTTACCCACGAGCCAGTTGGCCTTGAGCAGTGCCAGCACATCCCCCACATGGTCAAGATGGAGGTGTGTCAGCACGATATTATCGATATCCGTATGATTATAACCCGCTTCCACTATCCGCCCGAGAACACCGCAGCCGCAATCGAACAGCACCGGTTTTCCATCCGTCTCCATGATAAGCCCGGACTGCACCCGTCCGACCTGGGGTATCCCGACACCAGTTCCAAGAAATCTCATCTTCATAATTGCTATAATAAGGCTTAAGTAACTTAATTGTATTTATCAGGTGTTTACAACTACGGACAACATATACTATTCTAAAAGCGAGGGTTGCCCAGCTGGTCAAAGGCGCTGGACTTAAGATCCAGTATCGAAGGATTTCGTGGGTTCAAATCCCACCCCTCGCACCTGGTTTTTGGGTTATAGGTATCCTGAATAATAGATACTCAGAATTTTAGGAAGTACTAATTTTTTCAACTAAATTTATGCATTTTATAATTATCATGCATGTAGATATAAAAACAACATTTTTAAAGTTGGAACTACGATACTGTATACAGTCAATAACGATTTAATGTGATTTAAGTGGAAAAATGTTCTAATTTTCAAAATAATATTATTGTATTTTCAGTTATTTTGCTTATCCTTAGTAATAGTGGATGTCTTGCTGAGTTAAATTCACAAGAAATGAATCGAAATGATCCTTCAAGCGATATCGTAATTATTTCAAGTATTTCTGATTTGAGAACTGTCATTGAATCGGATTCAAGTGGAACTTTTAATCAAGAATTAATTAATTTGTTATCCATCATTGAAAATCATGATTCTACTTATGAAAAGGAAATGGCTTCACAAACTGCATATTCTATTTCATTAGAAATGGAAAATTATGGTTTACAACCTTTGGATGTTAAACTTTTAGAAGAGTATAACAATTATGAATCTGAGATGAAGCGGGTCAATAGAGTTATTGATGTACTTAACGAAAATATGGATTATGATTTTGAACAGATCCCACTGGATAAAGCTTCACACACTAAGTTCATCCAACTTATAAACAAAGGTGAAAGATATTTACCAGTAGTTGATTCATATAATGAGTTGCTGGAAAGCTCTGATTTAGTTCTTGAAGATAGAAACAACGCTGAATATGTAAAAAAATTTTATATTTGTGCTTTTCTACTAAGTGTAGATGTATTATTGATTGAGACTGGTGGTATTCACAAAAGCGTATTCAAATCAGTTGGATCTTTAAATACAGAATTAAAATTAATGAAATCTGTTCCATATTTAGGTTATAGTGGATATGGCTTATTGCTTAGCACAATTTATTGGTCTATTAGGGGATATGTAGAGGGATTTAAAAACGATATCTTTGAAGTTATTCGAGATGGGTCATCCGAAGACATTCTTAAACAATATTCGATTACACTTTCCCAAGAGTCATTGACTAATAAAGTAAATGACACAGAGACAAAATTGGAAAAATGGTTTTGAACTTATTTTAATTCAGATAATAAACAGTTAATTGTATCTTTCGCCTCATTAAACAGTTTGAGAGCATTGTTCTTCTTATTTGAGTTTAATTGCATTAAATCGTTAAGGTTATCGAAAATAACTCGATTCTGATTAGAAGGATGAGTTATAGATATTATTTTTACATTTTTGTGTGCTGATGCTTTATCTTTTTTCCAGTATTCTATTTGATGGAATCTGCGATCCTTTGAAGGTGTATCAAGAAAAATAATTAATTTTAAATTGTCGTTTAATCTAAAATGCTTAAAAAGACATCCAATTTCGTCTTTTACATTTCTGAAGACTTTTTCAGGAGGTTCGGCACTTCCTTTAACTGGATGGATTATTGCACAATTAAATGCTTGAGTTAATTGAATTCCAGAAGTTAAACTATCATCCAAATTATCAAACATAGCATTCCAGCTTGTTTTTGGGTCATTTGTTTCCCAATATGGAACAATTTTACTTAAGTAATCAAATAAACCTATAGCAAGCAAATACTTGAAGAGATTATCTCGCATGTCATTTGCGTAAATAGATGATAGACAAGCTTCATGCAATGATTTACCATTTTTCAATGCTTTTACAAAATCCTTATGACTTTCTTTAGATGTAGTTTTTCCACAAATAATCACATAAGGATTATCAGGATAATTTCCTACGGGAGAATAGTTAATAAAGTATTCACCAATTTCTAATGGAATTCGTATTTCTGCTGTCGAATTATTTGTGATTTTTTTAAATTCATCATGGAATATTTTTTTGTCATTAAAACAGGAAAGAGGGCAAATATCTGTTACTTGAAGCATATAATGACTCCTTTAAATAAACTTAAGATATATCATTATTAACTTATTTGTAGATATAAATGTAATATGGCTTGAAGTTCACTCTATTCATATTAATATGAGACTCAATGCATGACAATGGGAAGAACAATTTCAATTTACCTGCCAGATGCCAACCCACAACGCATTAAAATATGATTTCTTAGATTATGTTGTCTGTAGTTCTAGCTTAACAGTGGGAATAAAAGTTCTTCTGCTTTTTGGCTGACATCCTCATCCGCATCAGTAACTAATCTATCAATAAAATTGAAATAGATTTCATTCAATGAAATTATTTTGTTTTCAATAAATGCCTTTATCAAGAAAATAATTGGTAGTTTGACTCTATAATCACAATGATTTAGGGACCAATCAATAAAATCAATTATTATCTTTTCTGGAATTATTTTCTGTTTGTCTTCTATTAATTTGGCTAATTGTACATGATCAATTTTTACATCTTCAATAAGTTTATTTAAGCAAAATGTCAAATTTTGTTTGTCTAACAAATCTATATTTATAGATAGTGATTCTAAGATGTTGAACCTGATTATACGATCCTCTTCTTTTATCAAATTGATTATAGCAGATTCATAAATATTAGGTGGAAGCCTTGTTTCGGATAAAAGTAGTTGTGACATTTTTCTTTTAGTATTAATGAAATTACAATCTGAAAAATATATAATTAGACTTTGAATTTCAGAAGGTAACCGATTATAGTAGTCCAACACAAAGCTAATTGGAGTTTGTAAAAATTCATTGCTTCCTTTCGTAGCTAAAATACATAAAATATTTCTTTGGAAAGTTACATCGAAAAATTCATAATTTTGTTTAAAAATATCATAGACTCCTTTATTTATTTCAACATTATTATCATCTGCGAGTTTTTGCAATGAGTTCTCAATCCCTCCCACACTCTTCAATTTCCTAATTACTGTTATTGCTTCCTGCCTTAAATTCTTGTCCTGATATTCTGAAAGTATCTCTATCATTCTAACATAAACTTTCTGAGAATCTCCATTTTCCTCAGTATCTTCTAATAACAAAATAATATATTCTGTTGCACCCATTAAGTTTCTGAAATCAGAAATAGTTTCTACAACTTGTTTAAATTGAGTAAGCAAATCCTCATCATTAAGAGTACCATACTTTTTCAAAAAATACCGTGCTATGACATATTCAAAAAAAGCCTCATAAGTAAATCCTATTTTGTTTTCTTTTGTCCTACTATCAAATTCTTTGTAGAGAATTATATTTTCACTAAGCACCTTGCTAAAAGTGGTTTGCGGTTCATCGGTTGTTTGGTCCGTTACCTCTTCAACTTCGGTTTCGATTAACTCAGCTTTTTTCTGAGTTACCATAGCATCAGCAATACTAAATAAGAAATTCTGAGCTGCTCTTTTTTCGCCTGTGCCATCAAGTTTTTTGTCCCAATAATTATTAAAAATCTCTATTCGCTTAATATCTTGTTCGGGGACTTTACCACCTTGATAAGCTTCACTAAAAAACCTCAACATTATTGGTTGCCTACAAATACTAACAATTTCCTCTGAAATATCTCCATCAAGTTTAAAGTACTCTTTATAACGTGCCCAAGCTTCCTTAAATTCTTCATCGCTAAGAAGAGAGAGATTAGGCTTTTCAACATCAAAAATACAATTCTTGATTTCGTTTTCAGTTTCAAAAAAACGCCAGTCTATATCACGACAACTTACTATAAAAGCAATATTTTTGTCCTTATTGTAGCTTAAAATATTTCCTAAACAAACTCTCATTAAATCTAAATTCAAGCATTCATTGATGGCATCTATAAAGAATAGAGCAGTTATATTTTTAGCCGAGCATGTTTTTTCTAAACTATCTAAAACGTTTTTTGAATTTATACTTAAGATTTTAGTGAAACTATCTGTAACGCATTGTTCAATGTCTTTATCGGTTAGCAACATTCTGCTACCATTAAGAAATAATACAGGGTATATTTCTTCATATTTTTTGCTGAGATAGCATAATTGATTTGTTTTTCCTATGCCTGCCTCACCCATTACAAAAAAACAATTTTTAATAGGAATTGGTTTTAAATATGGAGTTTCTTTTATTAGTTTCCTCTCATCAAGTAATTGTTTTTTACTTATATGAGGATACTTTTTCATTGTTTCTTGATTTTGAGATCTTATTATTTTGTTATGCTCTTCAATTTCTCTGTTTTTTACTGGAAGGTTTTTGTTGTATTCTCTGTTATTGTTAAGCTCTTTAAGGAATTGCTGAAAATCATCGTCATATTTTTTCCTGGGTACAAAAAGTTCTTCAATATATTTTGCACTTATAAACTCAACTTCTTTTTTGTGTTGTAGCTTACAAACCCTTTTAAAAAAATCATATTGGTCTTCTATTTGCTCATTTCCCATTGCTTGAGCTATCCAATCATTATCTTTTTTAATTTCTACGACGGCTTTATCTATTTTTTTTAGATAGCTTATTTCAAGATAATTCCTTAAAGTCGGATTCGCTTCTATTTTAGATTCAATAATTTGAAACAAATCAATCAATATAGATTCAACATCTTCTGATAAAAAATCATCATCAAACATTATTGAAAATTGATTTTTAAGATCACTAAGAAACTTCTCAGCATCGGGATTTCTTAGATAATCAGTAATAGCTTTTTTAACCCCCTCATCTTCAAGGAAATTTTGGATATGGTCTATTTCTAATTCGGGATATTTATTAGATAGTTGCTCAATAGACTCCAAATAAATGCCAAGGGCTTCAGGGTGACTTTTTGTTATTTTTTTTGCCGTGTCATACAACACAGCACTCACTAAATTAAGACATAAAACCTCAAAAATAACCATTTTTTATCTCACATATGTTGGTTACATGTATTAACTATTTACTAATTTATAAGGCTGTGGTAAATCTAAAAAAGTATATACAATTATTTTTAGGTTGAATAACTTTACAGAATTAGATAATAATTAAATCTAATGTTTGATTAATTACACAGTTAGAGATTTATCATTCCATCATTTACATTTTTCACTAAACACCAAAGTAAAAGAAAAATATTCAAAATAAACTATAATCAGCCATGGGCAACAAGTTTTTCCCACTTATCCAGACGTTCTTTATTATGAGCATTAAGAGTAAAAGGCGTATCTGCTTTCGCATTTTTCTTCATGAATGCAATGTTCCTTTTGAAAAGCCTAATTTCTTCCAATCAGAATATGAAATACTGAGTATTTTCTGTCTAATGTCGCTTGTATCCTGTCTCTTTGTCTCATATTGAGGCTCTACAAAATTTGTCTCCTGTCTCTTACCAACTAGATACTGAGCTAATTCCCTAGTTTTTAGGAACATGACATAACTCCACATTGACATATTCCCTTTGTAGATAACTCTCTTGTTGAACCATAGATTGATTTCTTCAGTTAGTTTCTTAGCCCCAGTGGGCCTCAGGCGCAAGGAATAATTTTCGGTTCTAATGAAATCCTTGTTTTCCATGCAATCTCGTTCTATGAGACTTAAAACTGCAAAATCCACTAAGAACCTGAAAGGTTCTTGCAGGTCGTAGGCCAGACTATTCTTTCCAGTGTTCATTTCATGCAAAAAACCTACGTGAGCATTCAAGCTGAACTATTATTGCGGCATTCACTACAAATACACAGAATAAACCTTTCATTCTCTCCAATGCTCCGGCTTATTCAAAGCATCAGCACAAATAACCTTGCCTTTAACTTTATCACTAGATTCTGGGTTTAAAGGATATACCATCCATGCACCTGCGTGTTCTTTCGGAATCGGATAAGGTGCATCAAAACCCATACTTCCGGCATCCTGCTTAAATCCGTACTTTGGATAATAACTTTCATGTCCGAGAACAAATACCATTTCAGCGCCAATTTTTCTCAATTTCTCCAAACCTTCATTGATCAACATTCCACCTATTCCTTTTTTTTGATGTTGTGGTTTTACTGCAAGAGGTGCAAGAAGGTAAATTAACGGAGATGTTTTTCCATTTAAAGTTGCTTTTGTAAATAAAATATGTCCAACTGCTTCATCGTTCTTAAAAGCCAACAACGATAAAACTGGTGCTGCGCTTTTGTCTTCAAGAAGTTCCGATACTAAGATTGCCTCCTTCTCATAACCAAATGCTTCTTTTTCTACATGCATTACATCATCAAAATCAGATTCTTTTGCTTCCCTGATATGAATATCATCTTTCATTTTTATCATTAGTAATAATGTATGATTCATTTAAAGGCTTTCCAGCCTTTCCCTAACATGAGCATTCAAACTAAAAGGCTTATCAGCTTCGGAATTCTTCTTCTTCTTCTTCTTCTTCTTCTTCTTCTTCTTCTTCTTATAGTGTGAAGTACCTTTTGTGAACCCTATTTTCTTCCATTCTGTATAACTGATGATAAGAATCTTCTTCCTCAATAGATCGGTATCGTCTCTCTTCCCAATGTAAGCAGGTTTGCTGAATTCAACAGATTTCCTCTTGCCTACTAAGCATTGAGCTAATTCCTAGCCTTCAACAAAAGAACACTTCCACAAGTAGTATTCTTTTTCCTGTACTCAACTTTGGAATTCATCTAGCATTGAACTCATCTGTGAGCTTCATCTCATGCAAGAAACCAACATGAGAATCAAGACAAACTGTGTTAATGGCTCTCAGACATTCAGCCTCAAGCAGCGAGTAACCATAATTGAGCATAACATTAGTTTTATCACCTGCTCCTGTTCCTTTTGAGTCTCTGGATCATTTAATTGTTCATCAGTAACAGATCACTTATTTGCATTCTTCTGAAAAATGTAGAACGCATAACCATATTCATCCGGGCGTTCTCTGAAGAGTTTTATCTCTCTTCTATTAAACTCAAGTATCATTTCTGCCTCAGTGTTTCCTTTATAGCTATCACTGATTTCATCAACTCTTTTTTCCAGATTGTCATAAAACTCGTACCAGACAGAAACTGGCAGTTTAAAATGATCAATGACATCATATCCTGCTGCCGTGATAACTTTTTCAGTGTCAGGTATGTTCATGATACCAGGATATATTTCCTGCCAGAATTCAACAGCTTCCGGAGAAGGTTCGTCCGTGAACCATGTATTCTCTGTCACTGCCATATAGCCACCACTTTTCAGGAACTGTTTCCAGTAGCTGATTCCCTTTTCAAAACCAAGGATAAAGATGGAGCCTTCTGCCCAGATTACGTCGAATTCTCCTGCTTTAAAGGGAAGTTCATCCATGGAAGCACAAACTGTGGTGATCCTGTCATCAAGGCCTTCTTTAGCTGCATTTTCCATCAGTTTATCCAGAAAAGGCTGGTAAATATCAGTTGCAGTGACATGACAGTCCTTGCAGATACTGGCAAGGTGTATCGTCTGCATACCTACACCACATCCAATATCAAGGATCTTAGTACCTGCAGGAAGGGAAGAAAGCATATTAAAGGCTCTTTCAGTACATTCGTTACTACCCGGACCCTGTCTGGGTAACCCATCAAATATCTCAAAAATCGGTGATTCCATTTTCGCACCTATACTCATCATTTATGTTGCTTGATATGGATATGTAATAAAGTCAATATGACTTTTTGGCAATTACATTGATACTTACAATTTTATATGTTCAAGCAGTGATTCTTAATATCACGCAGAATAAATAACGATTTTACTTTACAATAAACTCAGAAGTAGTGAAAAAAATGGATGAAAAGTTACTTGCAAATATCGGTTTAAACAAATATGAGAGCTCCGTTTACTGGACGCTTTTGAAAAAAGGAGATCTGGAAGCAAGTAAATTATCACAGCTATCACGAGTTCCCATTGGAAGAATCTATGAGATCTTAAGGAATCTGAACAAGTATGGCCTTGTGGAGATAAAACCTTCAAGGCCACGAAAATACAGGACCGTTGATCCGAAAATTGCTTTTGAGCTAATGTACAAAAGAAGAGAAGAAGAAGCACTCAATGAGCTCAAATTGCTCAGGGAGGCATTTGCTGAAATTGAACGGCAACTTTCCAGTGACGATTCACCAAAGCAAGTTGAAACAATATTCTGGCCCGACAAGTTCCATGATGATGAACTAGAAGAGACAGTTAATTCATTTTTTGAGGACATTGAGCATGAAATATGTGTTGTTACTCCCAGTAAGTATAAGCCAGGAGTATCAGAACAATATGATGATTCAATGTCAGTATTCAGCAAGGCTTACTTAAATTTGGCACAGCGTGGTATTCATGTTAAAATTCTGGATTCTTACTCTCAACTGTTGCCGGCAATAAAAGAACTTATTAATTCAATTGAAGATGAATCTGTGAAGAATCGTTCTAAGGAGTTCCTGGAAATAAGAATCCTGGAAACAAAGCATGATTTCGTGATCTTTGATTCAAAGATCCTCTTCCTTGATATTGAAGATCAGATTGACGCAGGTACTAGTCTCGGTATGACTCAAATTCATGATGAGTCATATACAAAGCGTTTCAAGGCTAAATTCGACGACCTCTGGACTAAGGGGAAGCAATTCAATTTTACATGAACTTGTCCGGGTTATGAGCTTCTTATTGATGCCTGCTGGTTTGTAACCACATTAATTGTTGCATAATACTTTTAGAATGAACTGCAATTTGATTGATAACAAAATAATTTTAAAGATTCCAATTTTTTCTTGTTAACTACATACTCATAATAGTGTGAGCGTTTGCATAAAAATATCTATTCGTTCTCTACATGTTTCCAGTACTTGCCACAATGCTCTTGTGCTTCTGATTCGTGGTTGCATGTGTGTTCGTCTTTTGCCAGTGTACACTTTGAATAAAAATCGCACCGCGTCAAGCGATTGAGTAACCCCATATGTTCATCTCCCGTGTGTTATCTACTCAGCGTTTAAACCAATTAATAAGTTACTAAAAAAAGTATATATAAAAATTGAATTTTTCTTACTTACCTGAGATTCTAAAAAGTTATTCTAAGAAGTATGATTTTCTGAGATACATAACGTGAAATCTTCAGATAATATACCAGCACTCTAAATCTCATCCAGTTTTTCCTTTATATCTTCAACTGTTCTCCTTATATCTTCGAAATCTTTCTCTAGTCTTGCAAAGCGCTCGTTGTTTCCTGAATCCACCAAATAAGATCTGTTGATAAGAAAGAATGCCAGCCCGACAATTATAAGAATAACAAGTATGTTCAAAAGCAAGCTCCAAAAAGAGTCATAAGTCCCATATACACTGCAGCCCATCATTATGCTTCACCTTCTGTCAAACTGTTCCTAAACAGAATATAGGAACAACTGTCTATTTATACTTAACACACTCCTTAAGATCAAAACATGATAGCAAAGAAGTTATCATTGCCTTCATAGGGATTATAGGCTTTATCAGTAGAATCGAAAGGAATTTATACCATTCTACGGTCTGGATGATTTGAGTTTTGACGGTTCTAATTTATCTGGAGCAGATCACATACCTCAGTAATCTATTGAAAAACACGTGTGTAAAATCATATATTAGAATTAAATGAAAAGGGTACACGAATCAAAATTATTGTCTGTAGGATTTGCGCTATAAGGAGAGTAGCAAAAGTCTTTCTTAAAGCTTATATCACATAAGAAATAAAAATTGAGATATGGCACGTATAATGAATATTTTTTTGCTGATGGCACTTATAACAGTATTAACAATTGCATATATATCCCCTGCCTCAGCACAAAATGAAATGGAATGCCCTCCGACTATTGAGGGGCTCAACGAGTGTATAAATCATCATTACTCTCAAGGTGATATATCTAACCAAGGAACCTATAATAGCCTCTTGGCTAAAGTAGATGCAGCTCAGGCGGCGAGAGATAGGGGACAAGTTGATACCGCGAGCAACATCCTTAATGCATTGATCAAACAGGTGAGTGCACAGAGCTCTAAAAATATAACACCTGAGGTTGCCAGCCATATAATACAACATACACAGATAGTAATCGAGAATTTGTAAAAACGCTTTGTTAAGTCTTTATTTGTCCTGATATGAGAACTCAGGATGAATCTGACTATTCAGCTTGCTACTGTCTGTCCATGAACGTTAATTCCATCGAGATGGAGATGTCTGCTCATTAACACAACCTAAGAGCAAAAAATAAGAGGAATATCGTTCATTATCTCATTTTTATTGATGAATTCTTGAGCCCTCTTCACATCAAAAACCTGTTTATCAATATTGTTTGCTCACTTACCAATGTAGACAACCCCACCTTCTTCCATTCAGAATAAAAAACTCAATATCTATACACTTTCTCACCGGAAAATTCTCTCAAACATCGCTAAAACATTTCAAAAAAGCTATATCCTATCATTGATAAACGCCCATTCAAATCAATCCAAACACGATGGAATATTATGTTATTGAAAATTGCTGCAACAATTATCCTGCTGCATGGGTTAATTCATCTGTTCGGTGTCATCACTTTCTGGAAGATCGGTTTGCATGAGCACTATTCCACTAAAGTTCTGGGTGGTGCGATGGATATCGGAGAAAAAGGGGTCTATGTGCTGGGCTTTGTCTGGCTGGTGGCAACAATCGCTTTTACCATTGCAGCTTACGGTATGTTCACGGATCAGGATTGGTGGCAAACCGGGTTATTCGCTGCAGCCACGTACTCCCTGGTTTTGACCGTGCTCGCATGGAAAGATGCCATTTTCGGCACCCTCATAAACCTCTCTATTTTGGTTGCACTGCTTCTTACGTGATGCTTTACTTTTTTGTCTGCATCAGGTCAAAATTTCGATTGATAACTTCCATTGTTTCCGTGTACTCGGCCATTGGACTAAATTCCATAAGTTCAGTACCTGCCTCCATAAACGGTACGTGACCGGGCTCCATGTAATATACCTCTCCTGCATTGACGATTTCCTCGTGGTCTTTATATTTTACCTTCATGCGGCCTTTGAGCAAATATCCCCAGTGAGGACACTGGCACAGATCATCAGGCAGGCCTTTATGCAATGGTTCCCACTCAGAATCCTTATCATAGGTCTCATATCCCACATGCATATCTCCCCATTCTGCTTCTCTGGTAATCAGTTCCTTTGATTCCATGGTCTTCGGTAAATCATTCTTTGATGCTTTCATTATTTTATCCCCCTTTCACAATTCAAGAATAAATCATTGGCATGATTTTGCCAGATTTCACCACTTAAAAAAACAAAATAAAAAGTTGAATATAGATGACTATTATTTCACAGTCAACAACTCTACTTATATACTTATTTACGGTGTACGCTTAATCAATATCATCGGCAGATACTGAATCTTTCATATAATATTCAAATACTTCCTTTCCCCATTCAAGCGCACTAGCACCAGAACAGGTCATTCTTTTATTGTCGTAATCACCTTCAAGTGTTAATAATCTCAACATTAGCTTTTCGTCAGTCAGTATGAAGGACCCTAGCTCGATTTCATCCGGGTATAGATAAACCTGAATCTCTTTGATCTCTATTATATCTGCGAGATCTAAATATTGTTCCTGCACAATTTTCTCGTAAAGCTTTTCTGAAACGATAAGAGATATCTGCGTATCCTCTTTCACAAGCTCTGTAAGAACCGGTTTGAAATCAGAAGATAGGAAATTTGTAATTATTAACAGATTTTTTGATTTCTTTGCTTCAGCCAGGAAATAATCGTCCTGATCGGATACCTGTGATTCGGATACTTCCGTTTGTGTACAGTTTTCAAGTTCGGATATCCTTTCAGAAAGTTGAGATGGAATGAACTCAAGCTTATGGCCACTCCAGTAATCATTGTCTTTTTCCATGTCTTCACATCCTTTTTAGTAACACATTTTCTTATTGATATTTACAATAACTTCTGCAGGCTTTGCTTTTTGGTAAATCTGACCTGCTAAACTACTCCCATACCATTTTTTGTGGTGGTTCATATATAAGTATTATTGAGATCTATGGGAATAGTAGGTTATAATATGAATAAAGTCAAAATTCTCGGGGTCGGATCAAGCCCCCGGAAAAACGGGAACACCGATATCCTTCTTGATAGTTTTTTAAAGGGGGCAGCGTCGAAAGGAGCCGAAACAAAAAAGGTATTGCTGCGGGATTATTCAATTGAATCCTGTATCGGTTGTGAATCCTGCAGAAAGGATGGAAACTGTACAAATTTCTATGATGGTATGCAGCTTCTTTATCCTGAAATCGAAGACTGTAAAGGTCTCATACTCGGTTCTCCTACTTATAACTATAATGTAACGTCTGCAATGAAAGCCTTTATTGACCGCCTTTACCCTTTCTACGTGTTTTCTGAGGAACGTCCCGGGCCTTACTCAAGCAAACTTGCAGATCAGGGTCGAAAAGCGCTTGTCTTTTCTGTCTGTGAGCAATTAAAGGCTGAGGAAATGGGATTTACGCTTGAAGCCCTTGCAATGCCGCTTGAGGCACTTGGTTATGAGATATTTGACAAGTTCCAGGCTACCGGCTGCTTCAGTAAAGGTGAGGTTCTTAATAACGATGATATTATTAAAAAAGCATTTTCTGCCGGCAAAGAATTTGCTGCCAGTATCCGTTGAAATATAAGCCGGTATAAAATTTTTATTCTATTCTTATTCTGAGTCTTATATCTCAATAATTGGGGTGGAATCCTTCAGGTAGAATTCAAAGAATTCGTTTCCCCACTCAAGAGCCTCCGGATTGCAGAAAAAAAGTAGCATATTGTCATAGAGACCTTCTTTTGACAGCAACCTGAAAAAATTACAATAAGCATTTTGTGTAAAGGCAATGAAACCGATTTTATCAGGATAAAGTAAAATTCTGATCTTCTCATTTTCCAGCAACAGCTTAAACTCGTCGTAATTTTCAACTCTTAATTTCTCATAGAGTTCTCTGGTTATGATTATAGTTATTTCTACACCGCTTGCGATGAAAGCTTCAATTTTATTAAAAGAATCAGGATGTATGAAAGACGAAATGATACGCATTGATTTTGATTTCATCGTAGTTTCAACAATCTTCGTATTGACTTCGTAGAAATCTGCAATGGACGGCTTTATAACTCTACCCTGGCCTAATTCATATACTCTTTCTAAAAGATGCGGCGGTATGAAGTCAATGTCATGGCTTCCCCAGTAATCGATATCAGTATCAAAAACATTTACAGTGTTCAGTAAAGGGGAAATTTTGTCGACTATCATCTCACCAATAACAGTTAACTCGTATTCATCACCATGATGATAAACGAGATGATTATCTGTCAATACCTTCAACTGCGGAAGCAAAGCCTGGCGCTTTGTTTCCATCGAACTGAGAAGCGAATCCATTTTCAGGGGGCCGTCTTTCAATAGTAGAAGAGCACACTTTCTCTTTTCAGAAGTAAATATGATGTCAATTAATGATTTACTCATCCAGGCACATCCATATAAAAATATCGAGCTACACACTGCTCTCTATAATGGAATATATGTTTGAATGTATATAAGTTAAATCTGATACAATCTTCCGTACCAGCAACATGATTGTGTTCTTTATTCAAATGGTCTGAAACCCTACGGATATAACTTAAAGTTTCAACCTGTCTCCCGGATGCGCTATTTATCTGACCAAAGTAGCAATACAAATAGTTAAATATAATAACATAAGTAATTGCCTTCCGTGTACATGTCTTTTTCTTAAAGACATAGCTCAGAACAGCTCAAGGAGGCTTATCATGCAAAAACCAGAAAATCATATCTTTATTTGTGGAAGCACAAGACTAAATGGAAAGGTACAGGGCGCGTGCCAGAACAAGGACTCACATGATTTGGTACAGATGTTTACCGAGGAAGTAATGGACAGGGATCTGGAAGGTGAAATAATGGTTACCTGGACCGGGTGTGTTGGTATTTGTGAGAAGGGACCGATAGTAATGATCTACCCACAACAGACATGGTATGGCGAGGTAACTGAAGATGATATCGATGAGATACTTGATGCAGTGGAGGAAGGTTCAGTCGTAGAAAGATTAGTAATATCCTAAATTAAATATGATACTATAAAGCGAATCGTTCAATTATCCTGAATGACTCGCTTCTTATTTACCCGACAAAAATCATTTTTTGTTCATTTTTCAAACATTAAATTATTCTAATTTCAAATATAAAATCAACCCTATTAATCTAAATAAGGACTTGATATTTTGTTTTTCTGTTGTTTCAATCAACGGGATTGATAGGATGACATGAGTAATGTTATATCCGTTTCTAAATAAGCAGAAGGTAATGACATATTCGCCTGTCTGATGAATTTGCAACAAACAGGTAATCAATAATTCAGGGATTGAGCATAATGGTAAGATTAAAATGGGAAATTAAATTAAACGGTACACAACTTGGAAAAACAAATGATTTCGTAATGATTGATGGAACCAAGTATTTCAACCGTGATTATCTGAATATGCAATATTTAAAAGAAAACGACCATCATACTAAAGATGAAAAAGGACAGATCAACTATTATGATATTGTAATTGGTGATAAAGTCTGTAAAAATGGGGCATGGTATTATACTGATTACAAAACCCATGCAAGAGATTTTAGCAACTTTGTCGCTTTTAGGAAAGATGTGGAATTATCTGTTTGATCAGTTAACATTCCAATGAAGCAGCATTAGATCGACCACCTTTAATCTTATCTTACACATCCATTTGAGCCTTCAATCTTACACAAGAACCTTTTTAGCCTTCCGGATCCAAAATATAAACTATATCATGCCGGTGGGATAATTTGTCAGTATTAAGTCCAAAAGAGGTTGCAGATCTTTACAGGAAAAGAGCTGAAAACTACGATATCAGTGCCAGCCTGTATTATTTGATCGGTTTTAGATTTCATCATTACAGAGCCCTTACGATTGACTCACTTGACCCGGTAAAGGTGATACTGTCGTGGAACTGGGTTGTGGTACGGGTCTGAACTTTCCATTGCTTCAGGAAAAGATCGGGAACGAGGGAAAGATCATAGGAGTGGACATAACTGACAAAATGCTGAAAAAAGCCCGGGAGCGTGTCAGGAAGAATAACTGGAACAATGTTGAGTTCTTTCACGGTGATGTTGCCCGATACAATATACCGGATGGTGTCGATGCGGTCTTCTCAACATTTGCATTGACACTGTCTCCTGACTATGACATGGTGATCAGAAATTGCAGTGAATCTCTGAAAAAGGGTGGCAGAATTGCAATTCTTGATTTCAGAATGCCGGGGGGTTATGTGAGATATCTCGCACCCCTGATGATATTGCTAACAAAGCCTTTTGGTGTCAGGAAAGACCTCAGACACAGACATCCGTGGGAATCTGTTGAGATGTATTTCCAGAGATCGTCTCTGAGTGAAATGTACTGGGGATTTGTTTACTTATCAGTTGGAATAAAAGACTGAAAAAACATAGTAAGCACTGTCACGTTTAATCAAGCAGGTATAGTAACGAGAATGACTTAATTTAATCTTACAAACTAATATTAGCCATACCTATAAATTTAAATACTTACAAGTCAATATAGGATCTGCTATCAGGCAGTAACCGATCTGCCTAAGAAAAACCACTCCTGTTGTCATTTTAAAGTATGGTCTCTCAACTATGCTGCCTGATAGCCTCCAAACACTTCGAAAAGGTGTCATATAATGGGTATACACCAAATCCTTATTTTTACCCGATTTTTGAAATCGTTATATAAACAAGGGGTTTCACCGCTGCTAAAAATATTAGCCTACCCAACAGGCTTATATTTTATGAATAATATAGCCTTACAAAAAACATGTAGTCATACCTACAAGTGAATGATTAAGAAGCTATAAAAAAGCAAATCGCACAAACCAGGAAGTTCAGAGATTTAACTTATTCGGAGGATTCAATCGTGGAATGCAAGCTTTCAAGAAGGACACATCAGAGATTCAGACGCTTCAGGATCTGGACAAGAACAGATTATTCTGAGGTTTTAGTTCATGATAATCTATCAGACCATGAATAAGCTGATAAAACGGAGGGGATGTGATTGAACAATATTAATGAAGAGATATTGCGGACACATCATCATGGCAATATGAAGGTGTTACGACACCACGTTTACGAATACCAGAAAGGTATAAGGCATCTTGTCCTGCATACATCCAGTGTTAATTTTGAAAAAGAGATAGTAAAGTTGCTTGAAAAAAAGAATGTGGATTATTTCATTCAGCGATTTTCAGATCAAAAGATAAACGTATTCTTTGGGGACAGGAAGTGCATAAGCGTTCTCAAAAGAATCGGCCAGAAAAACCTTTCTGAATTTACAGATGAAGAAGATTTCATGCTGGGAATAATGCTTGGTTATGATACGTTGAAACAATGTGAACGATATCTCAAAAGAAAGAATACCAATCTGGCTGCCGAAGCAGTTGCATAATTTTTAAAAAATATCAGATAGCCTGGTTGAAAGACATGCTCGCTCTAACTGGACAGCAACAGACCCGGATTATAAGGAGGATAAGTGAAATGGCTCCTGACTTCGGTGCACTTACCTGAATCTAAACTTTTTACCAATGCAAAACTTGTAAAGCTATTCAGACCAATTATCATATTAGATTATAAATTGGGTGATAAATATGACCAATTCGCATGATTCAGCAGATGAGATTCATCTGGAGCCTGAGGAAGCAAATGATGTGATTTTGAGCTGGGGATTTAATGAAGTTGCCGAATATCTTGTCTATTCAAGAAGAATGGAAATGGAAAACCCGCAGTATATCGTTGAGAATATAAATCTTACAGGGATCGTACACAGTCATTCAGGATGGAGATGGACTAAAACACTCCAGTACAATGGTTTTGAATATAAGGTCGATATTTTTGAGAATTGTAAATTTGTCAAAGAAGGTCAGGAAATAGCTGTCCTGTGGAATGATGACAAGCCTGATCATAAGGAATACAGAGTACAAATGAAACCTGTGGGAATGACGAAAGGAATCATCAGTTCATTATACTCCATAGACAGCCATTATTATAAATACGACTTTTTCAGTAAGTTCGCTAATGATATTTTCAGTTACAGGAATGATATAATTAAAGATATCAGTGAATTACACAAGGTCATCAATAGCGATTGCAAAGTACATGCCGTTGCTTCTTATAATCACATAAGGGCAGATGACCTGAAGCAAATTGAGGATTTTGTAAATAGGCTCTTAGAAATCAAGGAAGACTCATAGATTAAGTTCTGAGCCTTCTTCTTTTCATGATTTCCTGCATATCAAATCCTAATCCCATAAATTTACGGGGTCAGTTTAGTCTATTCCTGTCTGTAAGCCAGCAAAAGGCAGAACAATTTACATTATTCGGAATTAGCTTTCTTCCTGATTCACAGATGTAAAGGCTAAGTATAATCCGGTAAGTCATTATGACAGGAAAGTTTTCAAAGCAAAGCTCAACTATGGTCGATAGAATAATGGATGACTCAGAGGAAAAACAGCACAAGCCTGCTGCATCTGTAAAGAATTCCCTTGGCATGGAATTTGTACTTGTACCTGCAGGTGAGATTCAGGTGGGTTTGAAGGGATATGAAGACAGAAAAATGGTTCATAAGGTGATAGTCTCAAAACCATTCTATCTGGGAAAATATTTAGTAACACAGAAAGAGTGGAAAAATTTGATGGGTACCGATCCCTCGTGTTTTGAAGGAGATGACAGACCCGTAGAATGTGTTTCCTGGTATGATGTGCAGGAGTTTATAGCGAAACTGAACAAAAAAGAAGGAAACGATAAGTACCGTCTCCCATCCGCTGCTGAATGGGAATATGCCTGTAGGGCTGGTACTACAACACAATATTATTTTGGAGATAATGAATCACAATTAAGCAAATATGCCTGGTACTATGAGAATGCAGGACATAAGACGCATGCTGTGGGTCTGAAGGAACCGAATGCCTGGGGACTGTACGATATGCATGGCAATGTATGGGAATGGTGTCGTGACAGGTATCATAGAAGATACAAAGCTTCTCAGGCTGCTATTTCTCTGGGAACGGGATTTGGCTCGGGGCTGGTACTGCATGGAGGAAGCTGGGTCAATTATCCCGGTAAATGCAAGTCGTCCTATCGCAGCAGTTTCCACCCGAACTATGGATATTATTCCCTTGGTTTTCGTCTTTTCAGATCAGTGTAAATGCAAGACATTGTTATAGAAAACATCTGAGCTTCATGCTTGCTGAATTTCAGTAATAGGCATGGATTCCTTCAGATAATAATCAAACACTTCTTTTCCCCAGTTGACAGCACCCTGTCCTTCCAGTATCAAATATCGATTATCATATTGGCCTTCAGTAGCAAGCAATCGGAGGATCAGGGAATGATTATTCACTGAAAAACTGGCAAGTTTTATCGGCTTATTGTAAACAAAGATATCTACCGATTTTTGATTCATGATTTGTTTGAGGTCACTGTACTTTTCTGCTTTAGTCTTCCGGAACAGCTCATCTGAAATGATCAGTGAGATCTTTACCCCTGAGTCAACTAATTTCAAATATATATCCCTGAACTGTGGATGGAATAGCGTAGTAACTGTACATAGATGACTTGAATTGTATGTTTCTTCCATGAATCTTCTATTAAGCTCGAATAATTCAGTCAGTGACGGCTGTAGTATAGTACAGTTTTTCACCTGTCTCATTTCCTTAAGTAAAACTGCTGGAACGAAATCAAGCCTGTGTGTACCCCAGTAATCAATATCACTTTCAAAAAGCTCGATATTGTCTACCAGAGGACTCATTTTATCGACAACAACTTTACCGATACTGGTTAGCTCATAAGTATCTTTATAGTGGAAAACAAGGTTATTATCTTCCAGAACCTTAATCTGCGGAAGCAAAGATTTTCTTTTTGTATCCAGTGATCTGAGCAGGGTATTTGTTTCCTTTGGTCCGTCCTGCAATAATAAGAGGACACGCTTTCTCTTCTCTGAGGAAAAAATAATATCCAGCAATTGTTTTCCCATCCAGCCACATCCAAATGGATTCACAGATAAATTCTTTTCATCACAGAAGTATATGCTGTAATGACTTAAATAAAATATAGTGGAACTTAATGAACAAATGAACATATTTCTGACTTCAAAAATTATGGATTCCTGTATTATCTTTCACTGAAAAGTCATTTTATTACTGTATTTGTCAAAAAAAGCTTTATTAGAACTCTGTTCTAAGACTTAAATCGAACAACTTAAATAAAATGAGATTGCACTAAATAGCGGTTTAAACATAATCAATAGCCGTAACCATATAAATATTGAAAGCAAAAAACGCAGAAAGTATTTTTCCCCTGTATATGGAAAACAGGAACTACACAAGGTTTGACTATTTCACTTTATAGCGGTTAGCGCCGCATAATAACTATCTGACTCAAAAACAAAAAACAACGGAGGTAAGTAGTTGAAAAATAAATACGTAAAATTGTTAGCTTGCTTTATGGTTATACTTGCCATAGCAGTTTCTGGTTGTACAGATACTCAGGATGATACCGGAGAAGCAGAAGCAGCAGAAACATCAACAACAACTGAAAAAGTGAAGATCGGAGTTGTCCAGTGGGACGACTCACGGGCAGCTTCTGCTGTTTTCACACAGATCCTCGATGAAGGAGGATACGAATATGAGATCGTAAGTGCAGATCTTGGTGGTCTCTACCAGGCTACTGCACAGGGTGACCTCGATGTGCTTATCCACGCATGGCTCCCTGCGACCCAGGCACCTTACTGGGAGAAATACGGAGATGATCTGAACAAGGCACAGGTCGTGGCATCAGGTGCAAAATGCGGACTCGTGGTCCCTGAATACGTACCCATCGACACCATCGATGAGCTTAAAGGCAATGCCAGCAAGTTCGACAACCAGATCGGCGGTATCGAGCCAGGAGCAGGTATAATGCAGAATACGGAAAGCTGCATTGCAGACTATGACCTTGAAGAATACGAACTCTATTCCAGCAGTACCGTAGGAATGACCACAGAACTTCAGGACAAGATCGACAACGAAGAATGGGTAGTAGTAACCCTCTGGAGACCACACTGGAGTTTTGCACGTATCGATGGTCTGAAATTCCTTGAAGACTCTCAGGGTGTTTACGGAGAAAGTGACGATCTGATCATTCTTACAAGGACCGGTTTTGAAGAGGATAACCCTGAATTCTACCAGCTTATCCAGAACTTCGAGATGGATCTTTCCGACATCGAATCACTGATGATCGCCATCGATGAAGGTAAGACACCGGATGAAGCTGCAGCTGAATGGCTTGCAGAAAACCCTGAAAAGGCAGATGAGGTACTTGGTACCCAGTGAGGATATCTTCCTCACACATACTTTTTTTTATTGTTTAAGGTAAACGATCACTGAAAAAGGAATAATTTTACATTTCTGAGATTGGTGTCGAATCCTTCAGATAGTATTCAAAAATATCTTTCCCCCACCTGAAACTGTCTTTCCCTTTACATAAAAGATATTTTGTATCAACTTCACTGTTATTCTTGAACAAAGCCAGCATTGTCTGGTATTCGTTAATGGAAACAAACTGGAAATCCATCTTTTCCGGGTAAACAAAAATGTTTACCAGTTCATTCTGAATAAAGTCTGATAGAACTGCATTATGGTTTTTTAATAAGTTGTGCCACAGATCTTGAGCTAGTATAAAGTTCAAAGCAACACCGTTATTGATCAATTCAATGGCCAGTTCCGCAAAATTCGGATGAAGAAATGTTGTGACAACATAGTGAGACTGAGATTTCCTGGTCGCATCATAAAACTCCCTGTTGATATCATATAGTTCTGTAACATGAGGTTTGATCACTTCACACGGACCAAGTTCATCTATCCTTTTCATAAGATGAGAGGGGATAAAATCAATAAAATGGGTTCCCCAGTAATCAATATCAGTATCAAAAACATTTATAGTCGTTTGCAGAGGAAATATCTGATTGACAAGCAGACGGCCTATGGTAGTCAACTTATATAGACCGTCAGAAACAGTCACAAGATGGTGCTCTTCCAGAATCCTGATTTGTGGAAGTAGTGCTGTTCTTTTTGTATCCAGCAGCCTGAGAAGAGTGTCCATATTTTCAGGTCTGTCCCTTAATACGAGAAGAATATTCTTCCTTTTTTCCGATGTAAATATAACATCAAGCATCTGTTTCTTCATTGAGTTACTTCCTCTACAGTAAAAATATCCGATCGAGATTCATGATCAACATCTTACAGAAAATATAATGTTTCTATAAGATAAATCATTCCTGTTACACCAGGTACATTTTCTTCCAAAACTATCTGAATCCCAAAACAAATATATACCGTTGTTTTTCAATATGATATACAGCTATTAATCTTAAAAATGAATTCAAGGGGGATTCTATGTGGTTGTAAAGAATGATGATTCCGGTGAAGTAATGCTTATTTTGACCAGAGATGCAGACTTACTCGTCCCTATGATCAGGCTATGTGATCAGACAAGACATGAGGGGCTCAATGGTCAGACACAACTGGAAAAATGGACATACAGTCAGATGTTACAAAATCTGGGAATGGAAATTGAAAAAAAGGAAGCCTTTGAACCTGAAATAGGTCAATTGATGCTGGAAAATTCCCGAAAGATGGGGCTCTATCAGAAAATACTGGAAATACCTCCTCAGGCTAAAAGACTGGCCAATGAAAAGAATTTGAAGTTAGTCGAGTGGGAACTGACCGGCCTGTTGAATTCATTGGGTCAGGAGATCGAAAAAATAACAGGAAGCAAATATCCTGTCAAAAAAGATGAACAGTACTATGCTGACCTGTATGGATAAATATTATAAATATTACTTTGGTTCTATCTTGATGGCCCTAAAATGAATCAATATTCATTTTAAACCTGGGGCTGAAACCATATTTATTAGTCCTCCGTTACTAATATCAGTGATTGCAAAGTGCTATCACAAAAACTCTTTCTGAACCTTCCTATGTAACTTTGCTTACACATATATCATATACCTCTGAGATAGAAGTGTGAATTGATTTTAGATCTTCAAGAGGCGCTTATGCGTGGGAAGAATGTTTACAAATCTGATAGGTCAGACTGATACGCTGGTAAAGCAGTTATTTAGCCGGTTTAGAGATCGATTACTTGTTGTAATAAGGAAGTATGTGGAAAAAGAACTGGCAAAGCAAACTTGATTAAGTCAGAACAACGTCAGTAGCAGTATTTTTATAGTAATATCTGCCAGGTGTAAATAATGAGAATGTGGGACGTCGATCCAGAGTTATTGTGCCGTAATCACCTGCTTGGAGAGCATCTTGAGATGCATATGTTCGTTGGTGCAATACGCAATAATAAACCGATAGCCGGTTATCTGGACGGTGGTCTGGTAGATCTTGACAGGATAGTCGAGCGCCACAATGAACTTGCACAGGAAATGCAAAAGCGCGGATACAAGCATAAATCCGAAATCTCTGAGGAAGATTCGGAAATGCTAAAGCAATATTCAGATAAAACTGAATATTCCGGTGAGGTAGATGTTGATCGCAGTGTTCGGGATCTTCTGGAGAGATGCGATGAGTGTGCCCTAAGGATTAGAGCCACAATTAATGAATCAAAAACCTCAAAAGGCAGATAGTTCAGATGGAGAGTCAACACTTCGTTAGAGAACTGTACTAGTTAGATAAAAACTCCTCTCTTTTCCACAGAATCCTTTAAGTAGAATTCAATATATTTACTTTTGTAATATTATGAAAACAAGTATCATAATCGCATTAATCACACTGCTTTTACTGGCAGTACCTATTTCTGCTGCTGATCAGGACAACAATACCATTGACTATGATTCATACAGAAACAACTGGGATTCATTGCCTGAAAACCAGGACGACTGGATATGTGTCGACCATGCCTTAAACTATTCTCGAAATTACCCGGAATGGGGAATGGTCATTGTTTCACCTTCACCTCGTTTTAGTGTGCAGCCTCACATGACCAACTATAAAATTGAAGGTAATACGCTTCTGATTCATGAAGCACAGATTAATAAAACATATGAGCTGAAAATTACCAATAACACTATGACAATACCCTATCATGAGGATTTCCCGGATGTATTTTTAGAAGAATGGGAAAAAGGTACTTATTTCCATTTCATTCCAGACAAAACAAACGTGATCAGAGTATATACCATATTAAAAGACAATCGTGATGACTTTTTTGATTATGAGAATATGACCGGTAACGATACCACAGATGTTTCTATAGAACTTGATGATAGTGATGAAGTTGAAACTATCAGGAATGATTTCAGCAATTCAAGCGATAATACACCTGTGTTGAATACCACAAATAAATTAAACGACTCAAATATCACAGATCATAGTGAAAAAACATTAGAGGAAAAAGAGAGCTTTACCGCAAGATTCGTCGAATTTATAAGATCACTTACAGGCTTATTTGCATGATGGATCTTCTAGATTTCAGTAACCGGAGTGGACTGCTCTTGGTAGTATTCAAACAATTCCTGTCCCCAATGAATTGCGGACTTACTTTTACACGCGATAAATTTGTGGTCGAATTCTCCGGTATTTTTGAGCATGGCCATTAAGAGGTGAACTTCATCGAATACCAGAAAAAGTAAGTCCATTTTCTCGTTGTATACGTACATATTGAAGTTATCATTCTCAATAAGCTCAGAAAACTCTTCCCAGTGCTCTTTTCTTATTTTAGCAAGCAATTCCCTTGTGACAATAAAGTCCAAAGTCATATTATGCTCGAACATATCTGTAAAGAGCTCATATGCTTTAGGATAAAGGAATGCTGTTATTGTACAGGCCCTGGAAGACACTTCAAAATTCGGATTGAAGGATTTATGGAAAGAATATAATTCTGTGATCGGAGGACTTATTATTTCACAAATGTTAAGTTGATCAAGTTTATCCAGAAGATGGGACGGAATAAAATCAAGTTTACGCGTACCCCAATAATCAATATTGGAATCGAAAACATCAATCGTCTCCAGCAAAGGAACCATTTCATCAACAAGCATGCTGCCGATCATGCTTAGTTCGTAACTATCATCATAATGCCTGACAAGATAGTTCTCTTCAAGAATCTTGACCTGGGGTAGCAGATTTTGCCTGGTGGTGTCGAGAGACTCGAGAATATCTTCCATCTCCTGAGGACCGTCTTTTAGCAGCAGGAGAAAGTTCTTTCTCTTCTCAGACGCAAATACCACATCAAGCAATTCTCTTTTCATTTAACTGCCATCCTGTCTTATAATTAATGATATGTTCTTTTAAATAAATTAACTTACGCAACTAAGTTACCTTACTATATAAACTAAACTACTGAGTAGCAAATGAAATTGATTACATATCAAGTGTTCTTGTCATCGTTTTCCGAAATTGTCCGTCAATAATATCTATTCGGATTTTTTACAGGTAAGTGATACCGAGCTTTAATTTGTATCCCAGTTTCGCAAAGGATATCCTTACCCTGGCAGCATAGTAAAAAGTACACAGAAATCTGGAGAAAATAATATGAATGAAAGTGATTTCCCGGCACCAGTTGAAGGTTTTGTGCTTGCTCACACACTGATAGTAAGTGATGTAAAAGCCTCATGTGAATGGTACACGAAAATGCTTGATGGTAAAATGGTTCTTGAAACAGACGCCAGAGGAACGCCCTGTATTATCAAAGTTGCGAACAGCTGGATAATTCTCAACATCGGTGGCGGTGAACCGACAGATGATAAGCCTGAGACTACAGTTTCTGTTAAACATGACCAGGATGTTCTGAGTATCTTTCTGAACATTCGGGTGGCTGATATTCAGGACTTTTACAGAACGCGGAAGGAACGTGGTGCTAAGTTTATAACAGAGCCAAAAGAACACAAGTCAGAATTTCGCTGCTATATGACGGACCCTGATGGTTATCTAATTGAAGTAGGTGAATCCAAAGCTCGTGATTAATGATTTGGTATCGACAGGCATAACTATTTTTTAGTCTAAGACGTAAGCATCACAAAAATACCAATTACAAAAATTATAAATACAATAAGATAAGTAATGGCTTTCCGTTCATTCAATAACAATTGAGGAAGCCTCTGTTATGAAATTACCAGCACCCATAAAGCATGCTCTGATCGAAGCCATGATCTCCCAGTACAGTGAGAACCATCCTGCATCCAGGGTACGTGAAGAACCTCTTACTTTCTCAGTACCGGTGACAGATATACTGGAAGATACCAGTGACTTCAACATCATTGAATCCGATATCCAGGATGCAGTTGACAAAAATCCGGCTTCTCTGTCATTTAACGATGGATCTGATACCCTGCAGTTCATCCCACCTTTTACCCGCAGCTGTGAGCTTTATGATGATGCACTCAATTACTTTAAGGAAAACACAGCTTCCAATCCCAAATTCACCCTTGAGTATGACCCTGCTATTAAAGAGTCCCTGATCTACAATTTCTTCACAGGCTCCATAGTCATGATAGTACCTGACAGGATGACAAGCCTTTCCCAGCTTCATTTTGCCCTGATGGCCGGGGGCAGCAAACTCCGTGCTATTATGGATAGTAAAGACGGCGGCTGGGTCTATGTTTTTCCTAAATTCATCATGGAATACATGGAATGTGGCAAAACACAGGCAAAGGATACTAATGTCCAGCAGGTTCTGGCAAGTTATCTTGAGGATATCTTTCCTGAATAGATGCCTGATTAAGTTTTAGATTTTTACGTTTTTTCACTCTTCAAAGGTCATATTTCAGTTACAGGTTCGGATTGTTCTAAATAATAATTGAACAGTTCTTTCGCCCACCCAAGTGCCTCTGGACTTGCACTGAAATAAACAAGTTTACCATCAACATCTCCATCCAATTTGAGCAGGCGCATCAGAATATAATAATCATCAAATGTAACAAAAAGAAAGTTCATTTTTTTATTGTAAACATGACTGTTAAGCAGTCCTGTTTCCGCATAGTCTTCAAAATTTTCCTGATATTGAGTGCGGATTTTGCAGAGAAGATCATTTGAAAGAACCAGATTTATTTTTACTTTATTTTCAATCAGATCGGAGAATACATCATAGTAATTAGGGTAAAGAAGAGTAGTTATTGCATAAAGAGAAGAGGAATCTTTACTTTTTGCCTGGTAGATAGTTTTTATATCATACTGATCCGCAGCAGGAATATCTACTATAGTTGATTTCCCAAGTTCATTTATTCTTTCAAAAAGATGAGGTGGAATGAAACTCAGATCACGAGTTCCCCAATAATCTATATCCGTATCAAAAACACAAAAAGTGTCCACTGAAGGAGCCATCTTTTCAACAATAACTTTTCCGATACCTGTTAATTCGTAAGCATCCTTTTGATGTTCAACCAGATAATTTTCTTCAAGTATCTTTAACTGTGGAAGTAAAGCCTGTCTTCTGGTATCAAGTGATGCGAGAAGTTCCTCAATCATTTTAGGTCCTTCACGCAACTGTAAGAGTGTATTCTTTCTTTTCTCAGATGCAAAAATAACATCAAGCAGATTTCTGTTCATATTAGTATCACTTACCAATATACACCATATAAACTTTCTAAAATATACATAAATATTGAGAATAGGAAATAAATAGTTTATCCAAAAACTGTTAATTCAAAAACAAATTACAATAATTTATTTTTAGGGAAAGAATAATAAGAAAATAATCAAACTTTATCTGGAGTGGTGTGTTGAAATTGTGGTCATAACTGTTGACCATGATGAAAACGTCTGAAGAGACAACGCTTTTTTGCACATGCTATGTAATCTGATTATGAGGAACTAAAATGGGAAACTCAATTTCACAGAGCTTTTAGTCACATACCCCCAAATCATAACATCACGTATGCTTCCCGAAAACTGAAATTAGTTCGGCAGGCATACTCTGACAGATCTGAAACGGGGGTGAGATCTAATGGTTAAATGCGGAATATGCGGAGGAGACGTGCCACGCCAGCCACAAGTTACAGATGATGGAAAATGTGACCAGTGTGGTAAAAAACTAGAGATGGCTGAGTCTGAAAAAAGCAAGAAATAAAAATAAGTACGATTTCAACTTCTATATCAAGAAGTGTCTTGATAGTGGAACTGTCTGTAGAAGGACAAGTTCCACTTTTTTACTTCCTATTTCTGTTTTGTTAAAGCAAAATTCCACAACCGATATTTAGAAAAGCAAAATCAGTAAACGATTTAATATATCGGATAAGATTACCTGTAGAGAAAATGCATTCCTTTAAAACTCCTGACAAAATAAAGAATTCTTACAGTTCCCGTATCTGCCAGATAGCAGATGAAAGAAAAAAAGGAAAAAAAGTAGTAGGTACTTTTTGTCTTTTTGTTCCTGATGAAATAATATTCGCGGCAGGAGCCGATCGTGTGATACTCTGTGGCGGGAAGAATGAGACAATACCCATAGCCGAGCAGTATTTACCCAGGAACATCTGCCCGCTGGTGAAGTCTTCCTTCGGTTCACTGGTAAATGACGGTTCTTCAGATGTCAAATCCTGTTCACACTTCAGTATGGTGGATATGGTAATTGCCGAGAATACCTGTGACAGCAAGAAGAAGATGTATGAACTGCTGGGCAATTATATTCCGACCTATGTTATCGATCTTCCGCAAAGGCCGGACAGTCCTGAAGCTCTGAAATACTTCCTGTCGGAACTTGAAAAATTTAAAAGTGCCATGGAAGAGCTGACCGGAAACAGGGTCACGAAAGATAGGTTAAGAGAAGAGATCAAATCCTCAAACGAGACAAGAAAATTACTCCACAGTCTTTATGACATGAGAAAAAAAGATCCAGCACCAATAAATGGGACTGAAATACTAAAACTTCTTCAAAGACAATATTTCCTGTCTCCTGGGGAGTTCAAAGAGCATATCCGAAACCTGATAAAAGAAGTCGAAGAATCCGAGCCTGAAGAAAATCACAGACCCAGAATTTTAATCTCCGGCTGCCCCATGTCAGGTGGAAACTCAAAAGTACCTGAAATAATTGAGGACAGAGGCGGAATGATCGTAGCCGAGGAAAGCTGCACCGGTACAAGATCGTTCTGGGATCCGGTGGACGAAGATAAAGAACCCATGCTTGCACTGGCCGAACGTTATATCAAAATACCCTGTTCATGCATGAGCCCCAATGACAGGCGTGTAGACAATAATCTGGAACTTGCAGAGGAGTTTGACGTTGACGGTGTTGTATACTATACCCTGCAGTTCTGTCACGGATACAACATTGAAAAGCATAAAGTCCAGCAGGCATTGAAGAAAGCCGGAATTCCCATGCTTTTTATAGAAACTGATTACAGCGGGTCGGATGTGGAGCAGATCAAACTTCGCGTTGATGCATTCATGGAGATGCTGTCGTGATCACGATTGGCATAGATGCGGGTTCAGCCACAACCAAGGCAGTACTGGTGAATGGAGAATCAAATATAATTAAATCCATACGGCCAACAGCTTTCGATTTTGTTTCGGCGGCAGATGATGCCTGTGAGGATGTGCTCGAAATGTCAGGGATTGACAGAAAGGATGTCAAACACATCTATTCAACCGGATATGGCAGGAACAGCATCAAATTTGCAGACAAATCCATAAGCGAGATCACAGCCCATACAAAAGGAGTTCACCATCTGTATCCTGAAGTAAGAGGAATAATAGATATCGGTGGTCAGGACTGCAAGGTCATATCGGTGACTGATGGCAGGGTTATGGATTTTATAATGAACGATAAATGTGCAGCAGGAACAGGTAAATTTCTGGAGTACACTGCAAGGGCACTTGAAGTACCCATCGACAGGCTTGGAGATGTGGCACTGTCATCAGAAAATCCCGCAGAGATAACAAGCATGTGTACGGTTTTTGCTGAATCTGAAGTAATATCGCTTCGCGCAAAGGGATTCTCAAAGGAAGATATAGCAGCCGGACTCGTAAGAAGCATAGCCAGAAGAGTTGCTGTTATGGCACGCCAGATGGGATTGCAGGAAAATGTGGCTTTTGTGGGAGGTGTGGCAAAGAACACAGGGATAAAAGCGGCACTGGAAAAGGAGCTGGGTATATCTCTGTATGTTTTGCCGGAACCTCAGATCACTGGAGCTCTTGGGGCGGCTTTGTATGCTCAGGAAAAGCATCAGTGAAATTGAACTCAGGGATTAAAGAAGTTATAAAGCATAATCAAAAAAAAACAATGGGCAGGATTATCCCTCAGTCCACTCTGCAACTTTTTCCGGATTATTCTCGATCCAATTAGCTGCTGCTTCCTCAGGAGGCATGCCCTGTTCAAGGTCTACCATGATTGATTCGATATCGGATATTTCCATCTCATAGTTGGAAAGTATCTCGTAAACCCCTGGCCTTCCTCTTCAAGACCTGTCCTTGCAACCACAACCAGATTATCACCGGAACCGTATACGTTCTGTGGATCTTCAAGGAACTTCAGGTCCATACGCGCAAAGGTCCAGTGAGGTTCCCAGAGAGTCACAACCATCCATTCCTCGTTGCTAATGGCATCCTGCAACTGTGCGGCCATTGCGGTAGTACTGCTTCCCACTAAATTATAGTTAAGATCATACGCATCGACAGCTTCTTCGGTCGTTTCCATTATTCCGGCACCAGGTTCGATACCGATAATATCCCCACCAAACTGCTCCCGGTTCTCGTTTAGCTCATCAATGGAATCAATAGGCACATAGGAAGGCACGACCAGACCGATTCTGGCGCCACTACTGACATTGGTAACATAATCCAAGTCTTCACTGTATCTTTCCCAGTAGTTTCCCTGGGTAGTAGGTAACCAGGCACTGGCATAGACATCAAGTTCTCCCTGGGCAATTCCCTGAAAGACTGCTCCAAGATCGGCATTCACGACTTCAACTTCGTATCCCTCGGATTCCAATACCTGCTTAAGCACATAAGTACTGGCCCTAGAATCGTCCCATGGAGGATTACCAAATCTTATTGCTTCTGCTCTTAGTGGCTCACTATCTACTGGTGCTTCCTCTGCCGGTGTTTCTTCATCTTCCTGAACACATCCTGCTCCTACCAGGCTCAAAACGATCAATAAAGCTACCAGTAAATTCTTAATTTTAGGTTTTAACTAATCCATCACTCCATTAAAGTTAATGAGACTATATTATTAAAAGTATAAGCTTTAGAAGGAAAAAGAGGTAAGGTACCGGGGAATTAAATAAATTCCATATATCTGGCAAGAACGAACAATGCTATCAAAAACAACACAATTACAATAACATCCCTGAACATTTCTCTTGAAAGCGCGTACTCACTCTTCCTTTTGACCATGATGTTACCCCTAAATTGAAGAATACTGCTTATCTTATTCCACTGACATAGCAGATTCCGGCTCTTTGTCAGTTATCTCGACATTTATAGCACCCTCAGGCATCTCAATTATTTTGGTCACTGTTTTTGTCGTTGGTTCAACGTGATATTCTGTGCCATCTCCTTTCTGATCTCTTCGTTGATCTTTGTGATATCCTTTAAGTTTTCAACTTCCCGATATATCGGATCTGACATAAAACACCCCAATCCAATTTTGGAGTATACTTCTATTTATGATTTTTTCTTTTCAATATTTATCAATCACAGTTCTGTACACTTTGGATATTTACAAAGCCGGTGTCATATTGAATATTGAAACGGTTGCAAAATAAATCATTACAGTTGCAATAAATCGGGATCACCTTAAAGTAGTACAATTTGTATAAATCCTACTGTAAATACAGTTTGTTTAAAGGGGAGTGGAATAATGCTCAAGCCGCTACAGGATGTCATATTCGCATCTGAAAAAAGGAAGAATGTACTTCTATTATTAAATGACGGACCCCAGAAAATGGAAGTGATTTTGAACCATCTCGATACCACACGACAGGGAATGCTTCCCCAGATAAGGACTCTGGAAAAACATAAACTTGTTACGGGATCGAACGACACTTACAGGCTAACCACTATTGGAAAACTAGTAGTCGATGAGATGCTTCATTTATTAAATACACTTGAGGTTCTTGATAGTGATCTGAATTACTGGGGAAACCATAATCTCGATTTTGTTCCTGCTTATCTCCTAAAGAGATTACATGAACTGGGAACCTGCAGCAGAATAGAGGTCCCGTTTCCCGAAATGTTCGATGAGGACGAGCATTTCATTGAAGAAGCAAAAAGAACCAAATACATTAAAAATATCACCACTTTCCTGTTTCCTAATTTCAAGAAAACATTTTCAGAGCTGTTAGAAAATTGTGTTGAAATTTCGGTAATAATCACCGAAGAACTCTATGAAAAACTTATGCAGGAAAACGCCGATGACTTTGATTACTTACTGCACAAACCCAACATAAGTTTTTATATTTACCCCGAAAAATACAATTTCCTGTCTATTTCACTCACTGACCATGCTGTCATGTTAAGGTTGCTGACAGATGAAGGTAAATATGACAATAAGAGATTCATTTGTTCCAGTGAGGATGCCCGTAAGTGGGGATGGGATCTTTTTGAATACTACCGGGAAAATTCCAGACGCATAGAGAGAACTTAAATATATCTTTTTTAAATTTAGTCCATTCGACTATCTTTAATCCTCTTCCAGTATCTGAAAGTCCTGTTGATCAGAATAACAAACAGGATACTTAGCAAAACTGCGGCCATATCGTCCAGGACAATTCCAAATCCCCCGTGAAGGTTTTCAACCCGGTGGATACCAAAGATCTCATAGTAGTCAAGTAAGCTGAAAAGTATGAAGCCTGTGACTACATCCACCAGGCTGACCGCGGGTATTATCAGAAAAGCCGCCGCCACGAATTCATCAATGACGATGTACGGAGGATCTCCTCCACTTATTGCAACTGCGTTTTCAGATATTGCTATTGCCAGAAAGACCTGCAGGATGAGAACATAATGCCAGTATTTGCTATGTGATCTCAACCACCAGCCCCAGCCAGCACCAAGAACCGAAGCTATTCCGGCTGCAAAAGGCAGCCATCCAATACCTGCCAGTGATGCTATGAAGATTGACATATCGCTCATGATATACCGATTTATATTTTAGGAACCATCACTTTACTTTTATCAATTTATTCTATGTTCTGTTATTATATTGTACTTTGTGGCTCACAACCGCTAAATACAAGCATCTCAATATAAAATATTGGAGAGTATCGAAATTGTTTTCATCCACAGTAATCCTGGTATTCAGTCTGGTGATATTCGCAGCCATCCACAGTTTCCTGGCAAGCCTGCCATTTAAGCGCTTCCTGATGCGAATTTTAGGGTCAAGGGCAGACCAGTTGTATATGCCGGCATTCAGTCTCATTGCAGTGATAACAATAATACCTGTGATTTATGTCCTTTACAAAAACCCGGGACCAATACTCTACATCGTACCTGCTCCCTGGCGCTGGCTCATGGTAGGAGGACAACTTATTGCGGCACTGGTTGCTCCCAGGGCTTTGCTGGATGCACCACACCGATTCAGGATACGCGGACAACTGGCAGGGCCACATACCCGGGAAGCAGGTAAGCTGGATATCAAAGGTATATATCGCTGGGTTAGGGATCCCTTCCTGCTTTCAGGTCTGGTTATCATCTGGCTCACACCATTTATGACCGTCAATCTGCTTATAATCTACATTCTGACAACCATATACCTCTACCTTGGATCCCTGCACTGGGAGAGCAGACTTGTGGCGCAGTTCGGTGATGAGTACCGTGAGTACCAGGAACATGTACATCGATTCATCCCGCGTTTGAATCCCATTTAAGATCATACGGATGGAACAATATTATAGAGGATAATACCTGAAAACAGGATATCCGCATTCAGGCAGATGGTGTTGTGATCATATCGACAAAGTCAATTAATCCATGATATTTCGAATCATAGGAAGATTCAAAGATCTCCACATCGGGATTTATCTGGCCAAGCACCTCTCTGAGAGACGTTACCTTATCAGGGGTTGCATGGTCAGTATTTACAAAAACTATATCTGATTCTTTAATCTGGTTGCTGACCACTCTCGGAATTAGCGTAGCATCGATTTCCAGACTGTTCATATCGAAAATATGGATTACAGGCGATAAGGATACATCCGGAAACCTGTAATTTTCAAGACCTTCTTTTACTTCAAAAGGCATTGAATTAAATGGAAGCTCAATGACCATATAATCAAAAGGCCCCTGTTCATTCATATTCTCAATTTCAGCGATAAGATCAAAAAGGAAACTGCAGGAGACACAGCTGCTTATCTTTTCCCTTATAATAAGCCCGGGTTTACCAACATCAGTTTTCCCATCCTTGTTTTCAAGATGTTCAGTGATCAGTAAAGCAACCTTATTTCCCCGTGAAACAAATTCTTTAGCAATTGAGATCACAGTATTTTCCTTTTCCAGACCCTTAAAGCCACCTGCCAGGATTATATTCACAAAAAACCTCTGAGTTTATGTTGAATCGTTCGCATATAAACTTATTGAAACTCTCACAACCAGTTTAAATTAGAATAAAAACACAGTTAGACAGGATTTAAAATGATTTGGGAATAATAAGAATAATTAAACGTGAAAAGTAAAAAAGAAGGAAGATCAAAAAGATCTTCCTGACATATAATTTAATTTAATTTAAACCCGTTAAAAGAATTAAGCAAGTTCGCCAAATGCGAATTTGCGCATAACCTTGTTAACTTTGATTGTGACTTCATCGCCGACCTGTGTGTTTGGTACGAAGATGACAAAGCCGCTTACTCTTGCGATTCCGTCGCCTTCTCTTGCGATATCTTCAATTGTCACGTCATAGGTTTCTCCAGCTTCTACTGGTGCATCTGATTGCATGTTATCAAACAAATATTTCATCTCCATTTAATATACGCTTAAAAGCAATTAACACGATCCAAAACATAAGAAAAAACAGTAATAACAAATTCAGTAATACTATCTACCCTATAATTTATCAAACGTAATTTTGCTTCTTAAAGCAGTTCTATATTTGAAGTGATAACGTATAAATCTAACCCCTGCAATCACTCTTTTTTTAAGTCTGGGAATACAGATAGCCATATCAGAGATAAAACATCACTTTTTAACCAACTTATTTAAATAAGATAATACCGGTAATTGACATCCGTATAACAGCGAGAACCATGCCAGGTAATATACTGATACAAAATATCTTACATCTTAGCGGAGGGAGCCATCATATGAAACTTGAGATCATGGACAGAAGATCAAGATTTGAGGATTTTGAAAACGAATACCGGGATTCAAAAGCATATCTTCGCAGGGCAAGGCAGTTCCTCAAAGACGGGCAGGACCACAGTATCGTATTCAACGTGGCTTCACTTGCACTGGAAAGGTATCTTGTAGCTTTGTGCTATCTCCACGACATGGAACCATACAACCACAACTATAGCTGTCTCATGGATACAGTGGAAATGTTTATGAAGGTACCAGCAGAGCTGAATAAGGAGATACGATCCCTTGATCAGATATTCGATATCTGCTCACTCGACCATTATTACCATGCTGAGCCAGATATAACGGACATGGAACGGGTCCTGTCCATGTGTGATGCAGTGGAAGAATTATTCGACCAGACAAAGATCGAATCAATTAGAAGCTCCCTTGCACCATAAAAGGAATCTAATCAGATCTTTTCGGACTTATTCTTTACAGTATAATGTATGGTCTGGGCAACAACCCTGCCATGTTCTATCACAAAGGAATCCGTCCCGTCATCCACATAACGGTTTCCACCTTCTCCCTTCCACTCTAAAAAAGCAACATTCCCTTCAACCAGCTTATTAGTATATTCGAACTTTGCGTCCGGCAATTCCTCGTTCAGAAGTTCAGCTAGATATGTTATCCCGTCATAGCCTGAGAATTTGCCTTTGGTCGTCAGGATTATGCAATCCTCTGAATAATTCTTTTTCATATCATCTTTATAGTTCAGTTCTTTTGCAAGACGCAGGTGGTCTTCAAAAACCTCTTCTGTTGAACGATTTGATCGGTTCAAGTTAATCCCCCATATAGTATCGGAAGCAGTGTATAAAAGGGGTTGTGAACCTGAGAGAAATATAATTGAATCTTCCTATTTAAAAAAAGATCATGTATATTAATTCATGTTTTTTTTCAGTACTAATTGAAAGTAAAGCCTCTTGCTATCCTGTTATCATTTTTTTCGACAACAGGCTTATTGCATATCATTTCTTAAACTTATATGGGGGTTTGATAATGAAAAGACAATGGACAGTCTTTTTAGTGCTTGCAAGTGCCCTTTTGGGAATGGGACTTGCTGCAGCCCAGGTATCTGATTTACAATTGGACATAATCAATGAAACTAATGAAACAGACAATGTAACTATAGAGAACATCACAGAACAGGAGATACTGATCAGTCAGGAGGACGGCGGAGACGTACGCTGGCTATTACCAGGTCCCAGAGAACTTGATCCTGAACTATTCGGAACTCCGGATTCACCGCTTGGCTTTGAAGAGGGCATAGGTGTTCCTGTTGAAGCCAGAAACGTGAATGAGAACGGAACTGCCTTTACCAACACATCGGTCAACACTCCTTTCTCGGACGAGTACGAACAGGTTAACGGTACTTACGAAGCCCGTATGGTAGATATAACCAAAGTAGATAATCCCGACTCAAATGATACAGCTGAGGCGGAATTCATATTCACCGATCCTACCGGAGAGAATGAATATAGAGTAGTTCTGATCGATATAATTCCTGTAGGAGTGGACCATTCATTTGGTGGCGGAGTCATTATTGACGGTTACCTACATGGTAAATCATCGATTGGATCCCGCATGATACCAACGGCTTATACATATGGTGCATTGTGGGGTGTCGGAGAACTGTACATAAACGGTGAGCTGGTAAGTGATAATCGCGTTGTCCATATCATGGCAACCGAGCAGCTAAGAACAACAGATGAAGAATTCAGACTGCTCTTTGACAACGAACTGCCTCATGAAGGAATACACACACATATCGTATTACCTGACCTTGTAGTCACTGAAGAAGGACCTGTGCAGGAACCTGTACCAACAGGTTACATGCTGCCTGACGGAACTGAGCAGCCATTCATGCATGTACTGTTCGAGGACACGGAGATCCAGGGACTGGATGTTCTGGAATAATCAGATATCTGCTAATTTAACTCAATGCTGAGGTGTTTCACACCTCATTTGGTTTTTTATTAATTCTTCTTTTGAGAAATTATCCTAGAAAAAAGCTACAGGCTATCTCCAAATATTTGAATTGTATTGTAGACAAGTTATTTATGCTCTCTAGCTGACCATATAATGGGAGATGGGAGCATAAGTGTCCAAGCCAGATAGTTCTTCATTCAGGGAACTTGAAAACGTCTGGATTACAATGCCTGATGGCTGTAACCTTACGGCAAAGATATGGTTACCGGAAAATGCTGAAAAGGATCCGGTTCCGGCTATCCTGGAGTATATCCCTTATAGAAAAAGGGATTTCAAGGCAATTCGTGATTCCCGGATGCACAGATATTTTGCACAGCAGGGTTACGCATGCCTCCGTGTGGATCTCAGAGGTAGCGGGGATTCTGAAGGTATTCTGAAGGACGAGTATCTTCCTACTGAATTAAAAGATGGTGTGGATGTCCTGAAATGGATAGCTGCACAGCCCTGGTGTGATGGAAACATTGGAATGATGGGGATCTCATGGGGTGGTTTTAACGCACTCCAGATAGCAGCAATGGATCCACCTGAATTAAAAGCTGTGATTACTGTAAGCTCCTCGGACGAGAGATATACCGATGACGTTCATTACATGGGCGGGTGTATGCTCACAGACAACCTTTCCTGGGCTTCGAATATGTTTTCTTATAATTCTATCCCGCCGGACCCTGCCATAGTTGGGGAACGCTGGAAGGATATGTGGCTGGAAAGACTTGAAGGAAGCGATCTGTGGTTGAAAAAATGGCTTGAACACCAGCACCGGGATGATTACTGGAAACATGCTTCAATAGCCGAGGATTACGGAGCGATCAAATGCCCTGTTTTTGCTGTCAGTGGCTGGGCAGACGGTTATTCAAATACGGTATTTCGCCTTCTGGAACATCTGGACGTACCAGTAAAGGGTCTGATAGGAGGCTGGGGACATAAGTATCCACATTTAGGAGATCCATGTCATTCAATAGATTTTCTGAACGAGTCTGTAAAATGGTGGGATCACTGGCTCAAAGGTGTGGATACCGGACAGGACAATGAGCCGGCAATCCGTGTGTGGATGCAGGATAGTGTCTCACCCCTGATAGCAAAACGCCCCGGGCGCTGGGTGGCAGAAGAGAAATGGCCGTCCCGGCGTATTGAAATGAAAGAATTCATCCTTTCACCAGGCAGGATCAACTTCGAACCCGTAAATACCGTGAAAGAGGAAATGCGTATAATAAGCCCTTTGAGTGTCGGTCTTTTTGCCGGGAAATGGTATTCCTATTCGGAATCAACGGACAGGCCACACGATCAGACAGAAGAGGACGGAGGTGCGCTTGTTTTTGATAGTCCGGAGCTTGAGGAGGATATCGAGATATTTGGTGCTCCGGAGATTGAACTTGAACTCAGTTCAGACAAAGCTATTGCTATGATAGCTGTTCGTCTCAATGACATGTGCAAAGAAGGCACATCCACCAGAGTTAGCTACGGGCTTCTGAACCTTACACACAGGAATGGTCACGAGAATCCTCAAAAACTGGATGAGGGATATTTTTACAGAATAAGATTACAGATGAATTACGTGGCCCAGTGTTTTCCTGCCGGTAACAGGATACGTGTTTCGATTTCTACCTCTTACTGGCCTTTTGCCTGGCCAAGTCCCGAACCATTTACTCTGAGCATAAAGTCGGGAGGAAAACTGTTCCTCCCCATCAGGCCTCGTGACGACAGGGACGAAAAGCTTCCGGAGATGGGATCACCAATGATGGCTGAACCGGTTCCAACCACACTTCTTGCACCTGCAAAAAGGGAATGGACTGTGACACACAATCTTTCAAGCAATGAAGTGAAACAGAAGATCATCAATAACGATTCCAGGATACATCTTGATGACATAGATCTGGAACTAAAGAAGGATACGACTGAAGTATACTCCTATTTCAATAACAATTACGACACTGTAAGGGGGGAGGTCAATACTATCCGCAGTCTGAAGCGTGGAGATTGGCATGCAATAAGTATCACCAGAACCGTCCTGACGTCCACCCGGACACACTTTCGCATCCGGGCCATACTGGATGCATATGAAGGGGACACACGTTTTTTCAGCAAGAGCTGGGATGAGACCATTCCCCGTGATATGATATAGGTGAAACTATGAAACAGAATGTGTTTGTTGTGGGAATGGACCGGTTCAACCTCGAAAAACTACGGAGACTTCCTGAAGCAGAAGAATGTGATTTTCATGCTGCTCTTTATATCGATGAGATCAGGAACGTGTCACGATACGATATGGATGCATTGATCGCTACTGCAGAACAACGGATAAAGGAAACTCCCGGAGGTATCCATGCTGTTGTCAGCTACTTTGATTTTCCTGCCACCGATCTTGTACCCATAATTGCCAAAACCTTCGGGATTCCGGGGCCGGATCTGGAAAGTATGCTCAAATGCCAGCATAAGTACTGGAGCCGGCTTGCACAGCAACAGGTTATTCCCGATCACATCCCGGCATTTCATGCATTTGACCCTGCAGACGATGATCCCTTTGCCTCCATCGGGATGAAGTTCCCTTTCTGGATCAAGCCCTTCAGGTCATTCCGGTCTTTCCTGGCATTCAGAATAACCAACAAGGAACAGTTTAGCAAGCATATCCGCAAAATACGTGAAAATATCCGTTTCATCCACGAACCCTTTATTTACCTGTTGAAAAAATATGACATGCCGCCTGAGATCGCATATATGAAAGAAAGCTGCCTTGCCGAGAAACCACTCTATGGCCATCAGTGTACGCTTGAAGGTTATGTATTCGACGGTGATGTGGTCATCTATGGTATTGTCGATTCGATCCGCGACCGTCACTTCTCCTCGTTTTCACGTTACGAATATCCCTCTTCCCTCCCGGATGATGTACAGAACCGGATGGCCGGGGTTTGCCGGCGGGTTATCAGGCATATAGAACTTGATTATTCGGTGTTCAATGTGGAATTCTTCTACGATCAATCCCGTGACGAGGTAAATCTGCTGGAGATCAATCCCAGGATATCCCAGTCCCATGCGGATCTTTTCGAGAAAGTACACGGAGTTTCCCACCACCGTGTCATGCTACAGATAGCCATGGGCCGAAAACCTGATCCGCTCGGAAAGCACGGTGAGTTCGATTATGCCGCAAAGTTCATGCACCGAACTTTCGAGCCCGGTAAAGTAACAAAGGTTCCCTCCGGTGAGGAAATCGCATCAATCGCAGATGAAATGCCGGGAACCATAATCAAGCCACGTGTCAGTGAAGGACAGCAACTCTCGGAGCTACAGATACAGGACAGCTACAGCTACGAACTTGAGGATATCTTCATCGGTGCAGACAGCCGCAACGAGCTTGTTGATAAATATCATCGTGTACTTGAAAAGATCTCCTTTTCCATTGAAAGGTGAACACTGATTTGACTCAAACCAAAACATTTATGCATAAACTCTTTTAAATTATATACCCTGCACTGCAAACTTATTATTTTGTTCGTTCTGAACCGAACAGAATATATTTAATGACTCCAAGTAACTATAAGGAGTATTCACTATAATGAGTGAAGAATGGAAGAATCAGATCAAAAATCAAATTAATACTTTAGAACAGCTCGAAGAAATAATCAACGTAACAGACAGTGAAAGAGAAGCTATTGAAACCCTCAATACACGCTGGGGTACCACACCTTATTTTGCTTCTCTTATGGATAAGGATGATCCGAACTGTCCTGTCAGAAAACAGGTCGTTCCTTCCCTCAATGAAAAACATAATGAGTACGGAATGAAGGACTATCTGGTCTGGAAAGAGAACCGTGCCACCGAAGAGGTGCGCCCTGACAGTATCGCCAGACAGTATAAGGACAGGGTTGCTTTTACCGTACTGCAACAGTGTGGGATCTATTGTAGGCATTGTTTCAGGAAGGAACTTGTAGTGGACGACGACCTGAAACTCGATTTCAATGTTGATGCAGGAATCGAATGGATACGTGAGCATCCTGAGGTAAGGGATGTGCTCGTTACAGGAGGAGATCCGCTTCTGCTATCTGACGAGCAGCTTGAGTATCTCATTGACAGTCTCAGATCCATCCCGCATGTGGAAATGATCCGTATCGGTTCACGTCTGCCTATTGTGCTTCCACACAGGATCACCGACAAACTGAAAGAAATACTCGGTGGTTATCATGAAGTACCCATATGGCTGAACACACAGTGTAATCATCCGAAGGAGATCACGGACAAAACCAGACGTGCTGTTTACGACCTTGTTACTTCAGGAGTGAACGTAGGGAATCAGGCAGTGCTTCTGAAAGGTATCAATGACGATGCACTTGTCATGCGTGAGCTGCACCAGAAACTGTTAAGTGCAAGGATAAGACCCTACTACATCTTCTACTGTGAACCCGCGCCTGGCATCGATCACTTCCGGACTCCCGTTGAAAAGGGAGCAGAACTGATCCGTGACGGGCTGAGAGGTCACACGACAGGACTTGCACAGCCCATGTACGTGATAGCAACAAATGTGGGCAAGATACCTCTGATGCCCGATTACTATATTATGGGTAAGGACGAGGAAAAATACACCCTGAGAAACCATCGGGGAGAGCTGACAGAAATACCCAACATCCCGGAATGATTTCCGGGATTTCATCATAATACCTGTTATTCAGGAATCAATTTTCATTTCTTGCACACAGAAAAAAACGAATCCCATGACCGGAATGAAATGAATTTTTTATATGATGCACATTTAATAAATTAGCATAGCAGTTAGAATATTCAGAACAAAGAAATTACAATAAATAGTGGGATATAATGTCAGTAAAAGAAAATGTAACTCAGATCCTTAAGGAAATCGGAGATGTAACACTTGTCTGCGTTAGTAAGACAGTTGAACCCGAAAGGATAAACGAATCCATAAAAGCCGGAGCTACGATCATAGGCGAGAACAGGATTCAGGAGTTCGAGGAAAAGGCTGAGGACATACTCCCATGTGAAAAACACTTCATAGGACATCTCCAGACCAATAAGGTGAAAAATGCAGTCCAGTATTTTGATCTCATCCAGTCGGCGGACTCCCTGAAAGTGATACGGGAAATTGACAAGAGGGCTGAAGAGACAGGAAAGATACAGGATATACTGCTGCAGGTCAATATCGGCGATGAACCGCAGAAGTACGGCCTTGGGCTTGATGAGATCGAATCTGTTATGCAGGAGATACCTTCGTTTGATAAAGTGCGAGTCAGGGGACTTATGTGTATCCCTCCTTTTGTGCCGCCGGAGCAGGCACGACATTATTTCAGAAAAATGAAAGTCCTTTTTGATGAAATTAAGGAAGAATATACAAACGGCGATAACATTGACATGAAGGAACTGTCCATGGGAATGTCAAATGACTACATGGTAGCCATTGAAGAAGGAGCTACGATGGTACGTGTGGGTTCTGCTATATTCGGCGAAAGAGATTAACAGACGTGAATTCCGTGTATATTTGACAGGGATTTCATTCCAGTCTCTTTTTTTCAAATGATCTCTCCAGTTTTCCGCGTGAAAATGCTGTTCCATGGCCCGGATAAAATATCCGGCAACCGGTTTTTAGAAGTCTTTCCCAGCTTTCCATCAATGTCTTTCTGTCATTGGCAAAGGGCGGATATACACTGCTTCCCGGAATTGCATTGAAAAGCGTATCCCCGACAAATGCAGATTCATTATTGATAATCACGCAAACAGAACCTGCAGTATGACCCGGTGTGGGGATTATCTTTACGGAATATCCGGGTGCTACAAGTTCACACTCTCCGTCAATCAGTATATCGGCATTTACGGGAGTATATTGTGCCTTCTCAGAAAGAAACAGACCTCCGATGCGGTTGATCACCTTTGAACATATCATTGTGCCTTCAGGAAAAGGTGTACAACCCCTGGCCAAGAAATCTCCTTCATACCTGTGAGCAAGGACAGTTGCCCTGCTCTTTTCCCTGATTTCGGCAAGTGCTCCCACATGCTTATAATGGGAGTGGGTGATAATGATCATATCAATATCGGGAAAATCAAGTTCCGCTTTTTTCAAGACTTCTTCCAGGTGAGGGATCTTTCCTTTATTTCCGGCATCGATCAGCAATGTATACTCTCTGCCTGACACCAGATACGCATTAGATGACCCATTCTTACAGGTATCACACGATACAGTTCAATCTCACCCATACATTTATTCCTGCCAGAAAATAAAATAAAATAAAATAAAATAAAATAAAAAAAGAGAAATGAGAAGTTAACCAGAAATCAGGTCGCACTGGTGTTCGTTTCCTGTACGCCCTCTGCTAACTGGTTAAGTACTTCTTCCATCTGATCTATCTCTTCTCCGTAAGCTGCCCAGTCACCTTCTCTGAGATTCTCCTGAGCCCTGTTATAGTGGTCAAGTGCCTCCTGAGCAAGATTGCGTGTGGCAGTGGATACCTCGATCACTTCACCATCTTCCTGGACGATAGTGCCGCCTGCAAGCATCTGGAGGGACTCTTCAAGGGTCTCGCCCATGATGACCCTCTGGCCTGAGGATGCCACGACCCGCCTGAGTTCCGGGATCTCGGACTCTTCAGCACTTATGAAGATAGGTTCTGTGTACAATATGGAATTGCCTATGGGTACCACCAGCAGGTTACCCCTGATCACCCTTGAGCCGGTCTGACCCCAGAGGGTAAGCTGCTCGGAAATGTCAGGATCCTGGTCTATTCTGGATTCTATCTGGGTAGGACCATAGATCAGTTCACCCTTTGGCAGCTCATAATGCTTGATCTCACCATAATATGGTTCATCACATCTTGCAGCGATCCAGGCGATCATATTTTCCCTGTTGCGGGGTGTGAAAGGTTGCAGCAGGACATATTCAAGTTCTCCTCCGTTGGGGAGTTCCGTTATCATATAATACGGTTCCATATCAATGCTGCCTCCCCTGTAGACCTCTCTCGGAATCTCCCATGCATCTTCCTTGTTGTAGAATGTCTCGGGACTTGTCATATGATAGTTCTGGTACAGATCCATCTGAACCCTGAAGAAATCCTTCGGATAACGTATATGCTCCTGAAGTCCCGGAGGCATTTCACTGAAGGGTTTGAACAGTTCAGGGAAGATATTCGAATAGGTATCAACCACAGGTTCGTCTTCCATGACATAGAAATCCACGCTACCTTCATAGGAATCAATAACAACCTTCACGGAATTCCTGATATAGTTAATGTCATTGAAATTTGTTCCAGAGTAGGTTTCTGAGTAAGGATAATTCTCAGCGGTCGTATAGGCATCAATTATCCAGTAGACCTTACCTTCATAGACCACAGGATACGGGTCACTGTCGTATTCAAGGAATGGAGCTATGGTCTGCGTCCTTTCCATGATCTGCTGGCGATACATCAGACGTGCGTTATCGTTCATGTACTCACTCAGGACGAACTTGGGTTCGCTGAAAGTATATGCAAATAGCAGTCTCTTTATGAACGAATCCAGAACTATTCCACTTGTACCTTCATACTGAGTAAAGACATTCTGTCCTCCGCTCGGGTAATCGAATTCAGCTTTTCCTGAATCCGCTATCTTGTAATCGTTTGTGATCTCTCCGTAGTAGATACGCGGATTGGAGACATTGAATTCTCCCACAGGAGGAATGTCACGCAGAACAAATACCGGCCGGCCGTCGTCTGTCTTGGTACTTACAGGATTCATCACAACACCGAATCCATGGGTATACACAAGACGTTCGTTTACCCAGGTCCTGGCCTCAGGTGCGAGCTGAGTGGTATCCAGTTCCCTTGCCGATATCATATACTGCCTGTATCCATCCTCGGTGTGATAGCGGTCGGTGTCCACATTATCAAACGTGTAATAGGTCCTGATCTGCTGAAGCTGCCGATAGGTCTGCTCAAGGGCGCGCCGGTCCCATATTCTAATGTTTTCCGTCACCTCGCTGTTATTCTCCAGTTCAGATAGTGTCAGGTCCGAATTCACATCAAAGGAGCGTTCCTCTATGTCTGATAAGCCAAAGGCCATCCTAGTGTAGTTGATATTGTACTCAAGGTAAGGTTCCTCAAGCTGGAACTCCGTGGGTTCCACCCTGAATTGCTGGTATACATTCGGTACGAATGAACTTGCCAGGAAGAACACCACGATCAGCACAACACCGATAACCGGGATCTTGATATTCTTGAGTTTCACATTTGCCAGCAGGGCTACTGCTGTGAGTAGTGAGAGTATCGTCAGTATGTTTAATATCGGTAGCCTTATATGCACATCTGTATAACCCGCTCCGGCTACCACTCCCTGCTGGGAGAACAATATATCATACCTGTCAAGGAAAAATCCAAAGGCAATCAATGCAAGCAGCAAAGCAAGCAGTGCGGATAGGTGAATGAGAACCTTTGCAGGCAGCTTTTCAAGGACTTCGCCTGCACTCGGACCACTTTTCAGGCTATAAAAGTCTTCATCGTCTGCTGCACTAGAGCTCTCGTCCTGAAATACAGGTTCAAGCCTGTATATGTAAAGAACAAGGACCAGTACAAGAGATATAATGGTCAGTCCGAACAGCACACCCCTGATCATATGAAGGAACGGAAGCTCGAATACGTAGAACCCTATATCATTCATAAGGATGGGGTCCTCTATTCCGAAAGAAGTGCCGTTCAGGTATAGCAGAATGGTTCTCCAGTTGCCACTGAAGATCAGACCAAAGAAGGCCGAAAAAGCTGCGATACCGATTAAAACGGAGAGATTATCTATTTTTTCATAAGGAATGTTTTTCTCAGCAAGTATCTTGCTTATAGAATCCCTTGCGATCTTTGCATTCAGATAAAGAAATACGAACGCAATTATAAAACCGGGTATTATTGTGAGCAGTCTCCACTGTAATATTGTGGTGAAAACGGATGTATATCCGATCATCTCAAACCACAGATAGTCCGTGTATATTCCAATGAGACTTCCCATACCTAAAAATAATACCAGTATTAAGAGGAAAAGTATTTTTGTAGCTTTCATAATAACAACTAACCCTGAAGAACCTGGAAATATTTCTAAATCCAATATAGGATATAAGTTACGGTTCAATAAATCCTTTTGCCATAAGCGGGGTTTCCGTATAAGGATCTCCTTTAGATTGGATCTATGTACATATTAGTATTTTCCAAAAGACTTATACTATCAAAAGTCCATATGAGGGTGGTGGTAAAAATGATACATGAAGAAAGAAGTAAATTATCAGAAAAGACACTGGACCTCAAGAGAGCAATCGACTCACTCAAAGAGGAACTTGAAGCAGTAGACTGGTATAACCAGAGAGCTGATGCATGTACCGATGAGAATCTGAAAAAGATACTGATCCACAACGCGAATGAAGAAAAAGAACATGCTGCCATGCTTATCGAGTGGATAAGACAGCATGATGAGAATTTTGCAGACGAACTTAAAGACTATCTTTTCAGCGAAGAAGAAGACATAGCAAGTCTTGAAGACTGAAACTGACACTTCTTCTTTTTTTTAATAAACGATAGTTTCAGCTCAGCAACACTTTTTTTAATACAAGCAGACAATAATTGGCCGGATATACCAACCGGAAGAGTTTAACGTATGTATTGTGAATTTCACACATAAATGTTTTAATACTGGAACGAAAATGTCCAGGGAGTAAAACTGGATGGCAGCAGCTTTAGTAACACTTTTTGCGATTGTGATCCTGTCACTAATCGTAACCCGAATAGCTACAATAGCACTGACACTTACAGGAATGTCCAGCGAAGTGGCACGTTTTCAGGCACGATCGGCATTGACTGGTGCCGGTTTTACCACCAGTGAATCCGAAACCATGATGAGCCATCCTATCCGTCGCAGGATAATCATGACACTCATGCTGGTAGGTAATGCAGGGATAGTCACAGTGATAGCTTCTATTATCCTTGTTTCCGTTAATATCGGAAGTACAAGCTGGCTTGGTCAGATAACTATTATCGCTGCCGGGTTGATGATACTTCTTGCACTGACACAAAGCAGGTGGGTGGACAAAAACCTGACCCGGCTCATTAACTTTGCACTTATGAAATGGACCAGTATCGAAACAACGGATACTGCAAGTCTTATCTATCTTGGAGGGGAATACCAGGTTTCCGAACTTGAAATCGAACCCGAGGACTGGCTGGCAGATAAAACACTTGCAGAAATGAACCTGCCCGATGAAGGAGTACTTATACTCGGTATCCAGAAACCCAACGGAGAATACAACGGCACTCCGCATGCCTCTACAAAGATCAGGATCGGTGACATCCTGCTTCTTTATGGAAGCGGAAAATCCATACACTCACTCGATGTAAGGCGCAAAGGAATTATCGGTGAAGTTGAGCATGAAAGGGCTATAATAAAACAAAAGAAGATGATGGAAGAACAGATCGAAGACAAGGACGAATCAAATGAAGAGGATGAAGGATAGTCCTCTGTATCAAAATCTCATCTCTGCCTGTTCTTACCATTCTTTATTGCTGCTTAAATTTTCTCATTGTTTCAGTGTACGGTCAAAGAATGTGACCATCTGCCAGTATGCATCCTGTGCTTCAAAACTATCAGACAGTTCTCCGTCCTCGATCATGAAACCATGTGGTTGTCCCTGATATATTTTCATTTCAAAGTACTTATCCTCGGCATCCAGCTCAGTTGCATATGCATATATGTCAGATATGCTGCTTGCCTCATCACTTGTCCCGTGAATTATCAGTATCGGTGCTTCAAGCTGGTCAATGAGTTCAGCGGGTTGCTCGGGCTGAGCCTCAGTACCTCCTGAGTACGGGAAACCATACCAGGCAACCCCGGATGCAAACTCCTGCATCTGAGGTAGGAAGAGCATTGTATAGCGTCCTCCTGCACAAAAACCTGTGAGACCGAGTCGCTCAGTGTCCACATCAGACCTTGTTCCAAGATAGTCAACCGAGTCAAGTATCAACTGCTGGACAGTTGCATCAGCCGGTGACTGTTCAAAGGTCTGCCATTCGGGAGATATCACCACATACCCTTCCGAAGCAAGATCTTCAGTGAGATCTACGTAACCGGGTTCCATCCCGTTGAATGAGTGTATCAGGACCACTGCAGGTTTCTCACCTTCCGTTGTGGGTGCGGCCACATAAGCCGGATAGGTCTGACCGTCACTAACTATTTCCACCTGGCTCAGGTTTACCTCAGATTCCGCTGTACTTGTGTTGACATCCGTTTCTTCGCCGGTGGTCTCATCTGTGTCACTTACACAGCCGGATAAGCCGACGATTAATATCATCAAAAGACAAAGAAATAATGCTTTCATTTAAACCCCCAATTTTCCTTTTATTTGTGTGGATATATAGTTTTTCTTACTTTTTCCGGACCATAGCATTATACTGCTTCTATACATACATGGTTGCAATAATAATCCATATTCCACACTAGCGATTAAAACAGGAAGAAGATGAATAATTTCTTTGAATCAGAACGGCTTGTGTTCAGATCCTGGACACAGGAAGATAAGGATGAATTCAGAAAACTGAATGCAGATCAGGAAGTTATGAAGTACTTTCCCGATGTCCTGTCCCATGAAGAAAGTGATCTGCTGTTTGACAGGATCAGAAAGAATATGGCAGAAAAAGGCTATGGGTTGTGGGCTGTAGAAATAAAGAAAAGTGGCGATTTCATTGGTTTTATCGGCTTTAATAATGCAGATTTCAGGGCTTTTTTCACACCATGTATAGAGATTGTCTGGAGACTGAAAAGTGAAGCATGGGGCAAAGGATTTGCTACTGAGGGTGCAAAGCGGTGTTTGAGGTTTGGCTTTGAAGATCTCGGTTTCAGTGATATCTACTCCTTTACAGCAGTTGAGAACACAAGATCTGAAATGGTGATGAAAAGGATCGGAATGATCAGAATCGCAGAATTCGATCATCCTGAAGTGCCAATGGATAGTAGTTTAAGTAGGCACGTTTTATACATGATAAACAAAAAGAATTTTTTTTCAGACCTGACCCGGAGTCCTACAGATTAAAAATAATAATTCCTCTAAATGTGCTTTTACTGATTATGGACCGGACTGAAATTATAATGTCATGATAATTCATGTTGCAAGCAAAAGATAGTATAGTTCGTGTTGTTAAGAACGGTTTGGGTTATATACAAAAATAGCCTATTATACATTGCGAGCATGGGTCGCTCGCACGTTTTAGACCGAAATTTACGGGATATGGGGATATCTCGGATTCGTAAGGAAAGAGGCGCCAAAGCGTGGTGGTTTTATCGGCGCCTCCCTGACACTCATTATTTTGTTTCTGTGAAACTTATTACTGGCAAAACGTGACTTATAATATAAAAGTCGTTCTAAATTGTGATTCTTCTATCCTGATAAGGACATTTTAAGTTTGTTTTTCTTTCCCTGTTGCCTCTCTGGCATTTAAAGAAAGATTAGATTTCAGTTACAGGAGTGGAGTTCTCCCGACAGTATTCAAAGAATTCACTTCCCCATTCCAGAGAATCCATACTATCGCACAGAACATGTTTATTATCGAAAGTGCCGTCTTTTTTGAGCAGGTTGATCAGGATATGGAAATCATCATAGGTGAAAAACAGAAAATCCATGTCTTTGTTGTATACATACATTCTAAAGGACTCGTTTTCAAGAAGCCTTTGAAAATTTTCCCTGTGATTGGCCCGGATTTTCTCAAACAGCTCCTTTGAGACAATAAAATTCACCTCTACACCGCTGGCAAGTAATTCTGTGAATATCTGGTTGTAATTAGGATACAGGAATGCAGTTACCGCATATGTGGCTCCGGGGTTCTTGCTTTCATTGTGGAAGTCCTTATGTACCTCATACAGGTCCGTAAGAGGAGGTGTTATAACCCTGCATACACTGATCCCGTTCAATCCTTCAAGCAAGGCAGGTGGAAGAAACTCAAGATTGCGTGTTCCCCAGTAATCAATATCCACGTCAAGAAGGTCAACAGTTTTGAGTAGCGGACTAGCTTTATCAACTACAAGTTCACCGAGGACTGTGAGGCTATATGTATCATCCGAATCAGTAATCAGGTGATGGTCTTCAAGTATACGCATCTGTGGGAGTAGGGCCTGTCTGGTGGTTTCCAGATGACGGAGTATTTCCTCCATTCCCCGTGAACCATCTTTTAGAAAAAGAAGTACGTTCTTTCTTTTCTCCGAAGAGAACATCACATCAAGTAACTTTTTTCTTAATATATTGACCACTCCTCTACATCAATTCGAATTCAGATGACATAAAAAACTGACTATTATAGTATATATAACTATACTGGTTTTCGATTTCGTATAAATTATCTATTGACAGTATACTTCTAAACAGAATTATCGAGCCTTTGTTCACAATTTTGAAATGCATGCAATGTATATCAAATAAATAAGACTGGGAGACGGTATGATTGCTGCTTCGGCAGAACATATGCTAATTGATATGCTACGGGTCATACTGGCAAAATAGCAATTGATATCAATAGTCAGGGTGGGAATTTCATATGTCAGAGGATTTTGATCTTAGATCCAGGGAATACTGGCTGCGCATGTTCTGGGGTCTGTTCTTAGGATTGATCAGTGCCATGGGAGCATTTATTTTCATCGGCCTAATGAACGCTGGACAGAGCCTGATCCTGCCTGATCTTACGGACTGGACCCCGTTTTCAGGATCCTGGCTAATGGTAGTCATCATGACATCTATAGGGTTTCTGGTAGGTCTGGTCCATCATTACAGTTCGGCGACAGAACTCGACGTATTTGAGGCCGTGGATGAAGGTCGTATGGATCCAAAACCTGTACCCTCTTCACTACTGGCATCACTGTTATCACTTATAAGCGGTTTCAGTCTCGGACCTGAAGTCCCCACAGGTATGCTCTCAGCTGGTCTTGGAACCTGGATATCTGACCGACGCAAGATGGACACCGGAACAACACGGACCAATGTCCTCAGTTCAGTCTCATCTGCCTACAGCGGCCTGTTTTCGTCACCATTCGCGGTACTATTGATGCTTTTTGAATCCAGACATCAGCAGAATCTGGTCTACTATGGAACCCTGCTGATCGCTGCAATCTCCGGAGTTGTTGGTTTCAGTCTCTTTTACTGGCTGGGCGGGGATTCATTTTCACTACTACTGGATCTTCTGGCACCACCCTCATATGATCTGAGGATCTGGCATCTGGCAGCAGCGGTTCTGTTAGGCATCCTGGCAGTTCCCTTTGGCCTGCTCTTCCCGATAATGAACAAGATCCTGAGTCGGCTTGTGATGCCACTTAACGGGCAGCCCATATTACGCAGTACAGTAGGCGGACTGCTGCTTGGACTGCTGTCCGTGGCATTGCCTACAACTGTCGGCCTGGGTACAAATGAAATGGTCACCGTCACTCAACAGGCAGCAGAGATCGGAGTATTTCTTCTAATTATATTCGCCCTGGCAAAATTGCTGGCCCTGAGCGGGGCACTATCATTCGGTTTTATAGGAGGGCCAATTTTCCCACTCCTGTTTGTCGGATCATCTGTTGGATCGGCCATACATTTGATATTTCCACAGCTTCCGCTGGGCCTGGCCCTGGGTTGTATGATAGTCGCAGTGCCTGCATCCATTGTACCAATACCGGTGTCACTGGCAGTTATAGGAATTGTGATAATAGGAATATCTCTGACAAATGCACTTCCGGTCCTGGTCGCAGCACTTGTGGCCTTCAGTGTCACACACGGACTGCTGATCAAAAAAGAAGAAAAAACAGAATCATCATTTCCCACACAAGAATGATATCAAAGAAAAAACGAAAAATACACGATTAAAGAAATGTGGCCCGATCATGGGCCAGAATATATTATTTTTTCAGAGATGGTGTGCAGAAGCACAGTTACTTCCGGCAAATGATACCATCGGCCTTGGCAGATCAATATCAAGAGCCTCTTTCAGAACCTCTTCAATGGTTTCCACAGGTATGAATTCAAGCTCATTCCTGACTTCCTCCGGTACATCTTCCAGATCCTTCTTGTTCTCCTCTGGCAGAAGCACCTTTCTGATACCCGCTCTGTGTGCTGCAAGCACTTTTTCCTTGATACCTCCAACAGGCAGTACGGCACCACTCAGCGTTACCTCGCCTGTCATGGCAAGTTTTGGATCAACAGGCCTGTCTATGATCAGGGACGCCAGCGCCGTAAAGAGAGTTATGCCCGCAGAAGGACCGTCCTTCGGAGTAGCACCTGACGGTACGTGTATATGGATATCGTTGGCAGCGAAATCAAAGCTGCTTGCGATAGTTGCAAGCCTTGACCTGACCAGACTCCGGGAGATCTGCGCCGACTCCTTCATCACATCACCAAGCTGGCCCGTCAGTGTCAGGTTACCCTTTCCGGGCATGAAGGTACCTTCTATAAAGAGGATATCTCCGCCCACAGGTGTCCAGGCAAGTCCTGTGACAACACCCGGTACGTTATCCTTTCTGGCCTCATCCTGTCTGATCAGCTCCTTACCGAGTACCTCCTTGAGCATATCCGTCTTTACCACGAAAGGTGTTTGAGCTTTTCCTGATACGATCTTTTCGGACACGAACCTTGCAGTTCTTGCAAGTTGCTTCTTGAGTCCCCTGACACCTGCTTCACGGGTGTACTTTTCAATGATCATGTTAAGAGCGTCGTCTTCTACCCTGAGCTTATCCTCATCAAGCCCGTGATCCTCCAGTATCGCCGGGAGTATGTGGTCCTTTGCGATATCAAGCTTCTCATTTCTGGTGTAGCCTGATATCTCGATAATTTCCATTCTGTCAAGAAGTGGTCCCGGTATGGTTGACAGGGAGTTTGCTGTTGCTATGAACAATACCTCTGACAGGTCGTAGGGAACTTCCAGATAGTGGTCCGAGAATGAACTGTTCTGTTCAGGATCAAGGACTTCCAGAAGGGCACTTGCAGGGTCACCTGAATAGGAAGCTGAAAGCTTGTCTATCTCATCGAGAATGAAGACCGGATTCTTGGTACCTGCCTTCCTTATACCCTGTATGATCCTTCCGGGCATGGATCCTACATAGGTTCTCCTGTGACCCCTGATCTCAGCTTCATCCCTGACACCTCCAAGGCTTGCACGGACATACTCTCTTCCAAGGGAATCGGCAATGCTTTTTCCAAGGCTTGTTTTTCCGGTGCCCGGTGGTCCCGTGAACAGGATGATCGAGCCCTGTTTCTCACTCTTGAGTTTCATTACGGCAAGATGCTGGATTATCCTTTCCTTGACCTTTTCAAGTCCGTTATGGTTGCTTTCAAGTACATCACGGGCTTCTTCAATGTCAATGCTCTTTTTCTCCTCTACAACCCACGGAAGGTCGATCAGAAGATCCAGATAGTTCCGGATGACATGGCTTTCCGGGTTATGATCTCCCCCGGTCTCGAGTTTCTTTAGCTCTCCAAGTGCCTTTTTCTTAACATCCTCAGGCATTGCCGAGTTCTCGATCCTTTCCCTGTAACCTCCCTCACCTGAAATCGGGTCATCGTTCTCGTTAAGTTCTTCCTGGATCAGCTTTAGCTGTTCACGCAGCATTGCCTCACGGTGTGATTTGTTCACCTTTTCAGCAACCTTTTTTGCAAGCTCGATCTGGATATTGATATTCTCCTTCTGCTTTGTAAGCACAAAGAGGAATGTAAGGTAACGTTCACGGACGGAGACAGTTTCCATAAGGTCCTGTTTGTCTTTGAGCTCGATTGGGATAAAAGGCATCACGTAGCCTATGATCTGGTCAACGGAGTCCATCTTTTCAATCGGTCTGACAAACTGCTCAGAGCTCTGGAAGCGATCACTTATCTCATGAATGGTCTTTTTAATATCCTTCCTGATACTTTCCTGCAGCTCTTCATCAATATCGCGGATATCAGGAACCGTTTCATATTCTGCGTAGAACACTCCTTCTTTATTCTGCACAGAGACAGCTTTCACCCTCTGTATTGACTTTGCAGATACCATGTATCCTTTATCGGCAGGCTGTACCATCATGACCTTCAAAAGACTGCCTGTTGTGTACATCGTTTCCTCTGAAAGTTCAGCAGGCTTTGTACCGCTTTTTACAGTCAGTCCGACCGCATATGCAGGTCCGCTGTCCTTTACTTCTTCCAGAAGGAGTTCTCCGGTGGCCTTATCAGTGATAAATTTTGTCTGGCTTCCGGGATATGCCACTGTTTCAAAGAGAGGGGTTATAATATTCTCTTTGTTCTCTCTGGTATCGGTGGTTCTTTGTGTATACATTATTTGTCACTCGTGATTATCGTAAATATTTAGTTCAGTTTTGCCTAACTATAGACAGAAAAAAATTATCTCACTTTTCTCAGGATGCTTATCAGAACATCCATTTCTCTTTCGTCAAGTGAATCTGTCATTTTCTCAATTAACTGCATCAGGGCTTTCTCTTCGGCGCGGGCTATCGTCTGTCCTTTCTCTGTCAGACGTATATAGAACATCCTGCCATCATCGGGAGACCTTTCCCGATACACGCAATCCATTTTTACGAACTTGTTGACCATCTCCGTAATCGTGGGTTTGGAATTGCTGGTTATTCTGGCAAGACCGCTGAATGTCACTTTTCCGTGTTCATCTATAATCTTCAGGTATTCTATCTGCTTCACACTAATGTCCGACAACTGACATCCGGAGAAGACCTCAGTAGAGCATTCACTTTTAATCCGCAACAGATTATCAAAAATTACGTACAAATGCTCTCTTTTTTCTTTCATGCTCCCTGTCCGGATAGTTAGTTAGGCTTTTCCTAATTATAAAGCTTTTGCAACTACCTCCTGAAGAAAATTAATTCAAAAATAATATATACAAATACTTATATACAATATATAGGAAGGCTACTTCTGGTATTTTACATATGAAAAATACTTGTCTTTGATTTAAAAAACAGGCTAAAATCTGGAACCAAAGAATAAAAGGGGTGAATGTCCATGGTAATTGAGATTGGTGAGAAAAAAAGTTTTAGTGTCTTTGATCCTTCAATACGTTTTGAACATCGAGAGTTCTATGAAGAAATCGTCAGTGAATTGAATGTTATTATTCCGGTATGTTTTTATGGAGAGGCCATAGCTGTTGCGGTTAGTGAGAATTCAACTGAAAGGGATCAGATCACAGAACTAATGAAAAGTGTGGAAAATTTTTCAAGACAATTATTGCAGATCACAAAGAAGCTATTTGATCAATACTATATCGCTAAAGAAGAACAACATGAATCGATTCTTCATACTACTGCCTATAATAAGATCAACACCATTGACAGGAATCTTCTGGAGCGGACTTGCGATGTGAGATGGTGGGCACTGGAAACAGCTTTTAGCGAATGTATTTCATTTTACGAAAATACCAAACAAAACGCGGTATCTATTTTGCAAATTCTGGAGGAATACCCAAGTCGGTCTGAACCTCATGAACCGACAACTACTGAGGGAAAGAATGCCTCTCTTTCAATCGCCGATAATCTCAGAAATTTTTCAGGCTTATTAAGAGATGGAGCATTAAAAGACTTTATCGAAAGATTCAAACACCATTGCCTTGAATTTCAGGGTGGTGAAAAAGATCGAAAGGATCTGGAGGATTTTTTGCAGAATCTGGTGGACCTGGATTCCAGGATCTCTTTTGCATGTTATCGGCTGGAAGATATCAAGAATTCCTATACACTTTATCGGGACCTGGTCATTGCCGATTCCGAAGGATATATCATCGCCAACTCGAACAGCCTTAGAAGATCAGAATTTTTAGGTATAAGAGTAAACGATGAAGATTGGTTTACCAGAGCTTTGAAAACCCATAACGGAACAGAATATATTGCCCAGGATATTTGTCCATCCAGCGTGGAGGAGCAGCTTTCCCTGGTATATTCGACTGCTGTTCGTGAAGACAGCGATGAGAATGGTAACGTGCTTGGAGCCATGGGCATCTTTTTTGATTTTCAGGGAGAAGCAAAGATCATCCTGGATGAGTATATGCCTTTGACTCAGGCGGGAATCATACAGGATGGCTGTTATTCGATGTTTACCAGCAGTGACGGAAAAATTATCGCCTCAACAGATGAAGACATACTCGAGGTTGGGAAAAGAGCGCATATCCCCAGAAATAACCGTGCCTTAGCTGATGGCGAACAGGTTAATACCTATATGGCTTTTGAAGGAGTCGACTCCGCTATCTTTTCATCCAGAACAGATGGATATCTGGAATATCGCGGGCTTGGCTGGAGTTCGCATGTCATTCTTCCCAAATCTCATATTTTTGCGGACACGGTTCAGGCTGATGAATATTATATCGAATCAAAGGAGTTAATGAATTCCAATATCAATCCGGAAATAAACAAGCAGACCTATGCAAAAATACAGAATGATAAAAATGAAATTCAATTGATATCGCTTAACGGGACCATATATGCCTCAAAAATGGGAAAACGTGGTGAACAGCTGGGACCAATCTTCAAACAGATAACTCAATCCAGCAATTTCATTACGTCGAAAATGGAAGAACTGCTGCAGGAAATGGCAGCCGTCGAACTGCAATTGAATTTAAGGACACTGGAAAACTTTGCCAAGCAGGCAATCGATCTGATTGACAGAAACCTCTTTGAAAGGTCGGCTGATATTCGCTGGTGGTCAACTGATGAATATTTCTGGAAAGCGCTTCTAAATCCATCTGAAAAGGAATTTATGAAAGCAAGTAATCGGCTAAAAGTTATCAATGGCAGTTATACCATGTACAGGAATCTGGTTCTGGCAGATTCGAATGGTATTATCAAAGCCTGTTCTGATACAGAATTAATGAGTGAACTTGGTGGACTTGATGTGTCTGATCATATCTGGTTCCAGGAAGGAGCCCTTACTTCACAGTCAAATCAATATGTTGTTCAGGACGTCATGAACTCCCCTCTGGAAAAGGATAAGCACCGGTCTCTGACCTATGCCGGCGGCATTCGCGAAAATGGAAACCGGGAAGGTGAAGCTATTGGAGTATTGGGCATCCTGTTCGATTGGGACACTGAAGCAAAAACGATATTGTCAACATGTCTTCCCAAGGACAGGAACGGAAATGTAATCTCCGGCAGTGTTGCTGTTTACGTTAACAGGGATTTTGAAGTAATCGAGACAACAGACGAGGTGGATTTTTCTGTTGGTTCTGTCCTTACTCTTCCGACTGAAGTTTTAGCTCTGCAGTCAGGAGAGAAGGTTTCCGGCATTTTTGAATTCAATGACCAGAAATACATCTATGGCGCATGCCGGACCAAGGGATATAGGGAATATCCGGGACTGAACTGGATTGCCTGCGTCCTCCGGCCTATTTCTACAAACTCCTGAAAAAATAAAAGATTATCAAATGCCAAAACTATTGGCCTTCGCATCACAGTTAAGTAAATGAGATTAAAATCCATCCCAAGGCAACCTTTTGTTAAATAATTCAAACAATCTCAATATCAAAAGAATTCAGAAGAGAGATGACCTCAGGAACCGAGAATTTGGTCTTTTTAAGGAAATTCTCGTTGGGGTCAATATCATAATTCCTTGCATTTCTGAAAGATGCAAAACTTAGGTTGCTGTTCCTGAAAATGCTGTCCTCAAGATCCGAATTTTCAAAACTGGCACCTTTAAGACCTGTGTTCACAAAATCACAGCCATTTATCCGGCAGTTGATAAAATCAGTGTTTTCAAATTTCATGTCGGAGAACACGGAATAGGAGATGAAGGAATCTTCTAATCCGATCGTGAGTATGAAATCGTTACATGTTGAAAAATCCAGTCCCATGACCTTGCAGTTTATGAATTTCACATTCTGGAATTTGGTATTGTTCAGATTCACATTAGATAGATTGCAGTTCTTAAAAATACAGTCCACAAACTTTGAATTTTTAAAGGATACGCCTGTAAGATCGAGACCTTCAAAAGTTTCCTCTTCAAATCCTTCGTCCTCAAATTCCATAAACAAAAAAGTGTCTGAATTTCATTAATAACTTTGCCATTTAAGATATCTGATTAGCTTATTCTTCAATAAATAAGATTCAACATCAAACCTGTCAGAAATGATGCAAGGTTACATACAAATGATAAAAAAAGAGCTTTTCTGGAACCAATTCTCAATACAAAATAATAGAATACGCATTCAATCAGAACAACCAGGAATTCTCCGACTGCAGCATACAGATAGTAAGGTTTGATGAACACAGGCAATATGAACCATAGATAAGGTAGGGTCGAAAAAGATGCAAAAATGCCTGCAAATAAGAGAAGGCCATTACTTAGATGGGACGTATCTCTAATGAGAAAACATCTGGCAACAATGAACAAAACCGAGGTTTCGACAATAACTGTAAGAAACAAAGACAGCAAGAAACTATATTCATAATTCATCACCGTCATCCCCGAACTGCACCAAACAAGTCCTTGAAATAGCATACCACTTCATCAAGGATCGAACTTTGAGCAGTCTCCGTTTCACGTGGAGAGGAGAGGTCTAAATCTTCAGTGAAGTTCTCCGATTTTCGCAGATCCGGTGAATTCTCTTGTGAATCCGGCAAAGATGAATTAATAGTCAATCTCAGATCATTCACTTCGGGTTCTTCGAAGATTTCAGTTCTGTCAGGTAACCCAACATATCTTGATATCTTTTTTGATTCATAAAGTATTAACTCAGTATCATTGAAACCTGCTATTGAATAATATATCTCTTCTTTGACCAGTGGATTTGCTATTATCGTATACTCCCAATCAGGATTTATCTCCAGTGTATAACCCAAAATATTGGGATCTGTTTCAAAATCGATATTCTCCAGTCCTGTTTTATCAAGATAATCCCTATCAACAGCATAAATTGTCAGGTCATTGGCTTTGTAGAACTGTGTCAAACATTCATCGGACGAAATGATATATGGATTCTCACACCGGATCACAGGGCCTGTAATGTAACCTATGAAAACCACATCGGGAAACTCTTCAATATTCGATATTTTCACACACCTGTCGAAAGATTTCATTCCAGGTGGCATTATGTCAGCATGCGCAGGTATTATAACGATAATCACTAGCATGATACACATCAAGATACGATTTATCAGTCTCATGACCAAGTTTCCTTCAAATAATACACTTTTAATAAATCACACATAATACAAATATTTTATTAACTCAAAATAATTATGACATAGTTAATATCGTCCCGTTACGGAACACGCCAGGCAATTTTCCTGCACGGACAAAAACACTTAAATACATAACGAATAAGTATCCTTACTGGAAGTGTGGTGGATCTATGAGAAACAAAATAATTGTCGTTTCCTTATTAGTGACAATACTATTACTGGGCTCATTGATCGTATCAGCAAGACCTGCATATCTTGCGAATTTCAACGATCAATACGGTACCGAAGACACAAAACTTGATACATGCAATACCTGTCATGTCAATCCTAATGGAGGAGGTACCAGGAATCCTTACGGAATAGCCTATCAGGAAAGTGGCATGGATTTCGCTTCCATTGAAAGCCTGGATTCCGATGAGGACGGCTTTACAAACCTTGAGGAAATCAATTCTCTGACATTCCCGGGAGATCCGGAAGATAATCCCGGAACACAGGATATTGATCCATCCGATGTGACTGTGGTGAATGAAAGCGATCCTGCAGGTGAGCAGGTTGCTGAAAACACAAGCGAATCCGCAAATAACAGTCCGGAACAGGAAACCACTGACGAACCTGTAGAAAGCCCGATATCCGAGGAACAGGCTCCGGGATTCGGTGCCATTCTGACAGGACTCGGAGTACTATCAGCCATTTACTGGTACAGGAAGTAAAAACAAAAATTTAATTTTCATTTCCTGCATCTTCATTTTCTTTTTCTTATATCTTCAAGCAATTGCCTGAGCCTGTCATAGGAATATGTATTAATATCATCATCCTTTGTGAGCCAGCCCCTGCGTGCCTGTCCCACTCCGAACTTCATGAAAGAAAGATTGGATGTCGAGTGGCTGTCTGTATTGATGCTGAACTTTACGCCATACTCCTTTGCTTTTAGTATTAACCTGTCGTTTAAATCAAGTCTTTCAGGATGGGCGTTTATCTCCAGAATTTTACCGTTATTGACTGCGGTCTCAAATACAGTATCAAAATCAGCCTCATATGATTCCCTTTTACCTATCAGCCTGCCGGATGGGTGACCCAGGATATCCATATACCTGTGTTCAAGTGCTGCCACTATCCTTTCAGTCATCTCCTCCTTCGGGGACTTGAATCCAGAATGGACAGAACCCACAACAATATCCAGCTCAGCCAGGATATCATCCGGATAGTCCAGGCTTCCGTCTTTTAGAATGTCAACCTCGGCACCTTTGAGAATCCGGATATCATATTCTCCTGCGACCCTGTCTATTTCCTCCCATTGCTGCCTCAGTTCATCGATCTGCATACCACTGGCAATTCTCTGGGATCTTGAATGATCTGTTATCGCAATATACTCATACCCCATATTTTCCGCAGCTTTTACCATCTCCTCAAGACTGTCGCTTCCTTCACTGAAAGTCGTGTGGATATGCAGATCACCCCTGATATCACCGAGCTCTAACAGTTCCGGCAGCTCATTCTTCCCGGCAGCAGCGATCTCTCCCCTGTTCTCCCTGAGTTCCGGCGGGATATACTGCAGACCAAGTCTAGAGTAGATACTTTTTTCATCCGCACCCTCTACCATTTTACCGGAATCCTTCCTGAACAGACCGTATTCTGACAGCTTATAGCCCTTTGATATGGCAAGATCCCTCATTGCAATGTTATGATCCTTCGAACCTGTAAAATACTGCATTGCTGCCCCGTAACTTTCTGCCGGGACCACCCTCAGGTCAACATGTATCCCTCCCCTGAGAATCACAGTACTTCTTGTAAGACCTCTGGATTCCACCCTGTCGGCATCTTCCATGTTGACAAAAGTCTTCATGACATTTTCAGGATCACTGGAAATTACCAGCATATCGATATCACCAATGGTTTCCTTCATCCTGCGCAGGGAACCCGCGTAATCGATCTTCTCAAGTTCACTGTTCTCCTGCATATAGAACAGGACATCCTCTGCCAGGCCCATGGCCTTTCCAAGAAGCATGCGTTCATGACTTTTCTCAAACAGGATTATGGATTTGAGGATATTCTCTTCTGTCTTTTCCCCGAAACCCTCCAGTTCCCTGATCTCATGTTCCTCCACCGCTTCCCGAAGATCTGAGACTGTTTTGATATTCAGCTCCTCAACCAGCTTTTTCACCTTCTTCGGACCAAGCCCTCTGATCTCCACCAGCTCGCCGGTACCACCTGGTGATTCTTCTTTGAGTCTTTCAAATTTTTCAACTCTACCGGTTTCGAGATATTCGATAATGTGATTCGCAATACCGCTTCCTACACCTGGTATATCCTCGAGTCCCTTTTTTCCACTTTTCCGGTAGATATTCCTTATATCCTCACTCAGGTCCTCGATCTTTCTTGCAGCTCTTCTGTAGGCACGGGGCTTCCATTCAACCCCGTTGAACTCGAGAATATCCGCTGCTTCGTTCAGAATATCTGCGATCTCACGATTGATCATGTAAACTCCTCTTCCATATCCTTTATTTCCTCAACTGTCGTGGCTTCTGAAGGTCCCTTATCATACCTGATCCTCAAAAACCTCGGGAACCTGAGCGCAAAACCTTTTTCAGTGTTATCATTTCCGGCTGTATGCGCCGGACTTTTTGTTATCTGCGAACCCAGTACCTCTATGACTACAGACGGGTCCACATACAGATCAGGTTCCATATCCTTACTGATAACTACATTTGCAGGAGCTTTGTCGATAAGATGGTTTTCGAGCAAGGAGTTCATCTCATCAAAATCCTCGTCGGTAAATCCTGTCCCAACCTTTGTGAAGGTCTCAAAGCGGTTCTCTTCTTCATTTAATACCGCACACAGGAGTGCACCGAATGATCCATGCCTTCGTCCTCTTCCGTAATAACTTCCCACAACCACCAGATCAAAGGTTTCCCTGATACCTTTTGCATATTCTTTTTTCCACTTTACCCAGAGCCAGCCCCTTTTGCCGGGCTGGTATATGGATTTTTCAGAAACTGATTTGATGATTATACCTTCAAGTCCTTTATCAACGGTTCTGTCAAAAAACTCCTGTATCTCACCCAGATTGGAACTTATTATCCTGCGTGAGAGTTTTATCCTCTCTGTTTCCTGCAGGTTCTTCTCAAGTAATCTTCTTCTTTCAGAGTACGGAACATTTAACATGGATCTGCCGTCAAGATAGATCAGGTCAAAGCAAAAAACAGCTACCGGTATTTTTTCCATGTATTTTTCTACATTGTGTTTCCTTCTTCTTTGCATAAGTTCCTGAAAGGGCTGTATATTCGAATCCCGGTATGCAACGATCTCCCCGTCGATGACCATCTTCCGGGATTGGACACTTTCATGAAAGGCTTCTATCACATCGGGAAACTGTTCTGAGATATTTTCCAGTCTTCTGGAAAATGCCATGATCTCTTTCCCGTCAACATGTATCTGCACCCGCTCGCCGTCATACTTCTCCTCGGCTGCCATCTCACCCCGGAACTTCCTGTTCAGCTCTTCAATGCTATCCACTCTTTTTGCAAGCATCATTTTCACAGGCCTACCGGGTTTTATTGAGAAACTTCCAAGGGAATTGATCCCATGTTCTGCAAGTGATCCGGCAAGTTCACCGATATCCGTGCATATGTTGTAGCTATCATCTATCTTTTTTGCATTCTTCCTGTCGCCTGTAAAGGCCAGTGCCAGAGCTTCAATGAGGAACTGCTCCCCGAATCCGAGTCTTAGCTGCCCAAGGGCTATCCGTACAACATATTTAGCCTCAAGGGATGTGGACTTCTCAAGAAGCTGTGACAGGACAGATACCTTTTCACCCTGACTGCCAGGACCGGAGCTATCCCTTATCCTGACCATCTGCTCAAAAACATCCTGCATGCTCACCGAGCTTCTCTTTCTTTCATCCAGTTTGAAAGCCACATCTCCAAGATCACCAAGCCGGGAAAAAATACCGGATACATCCTCTTCTGGAATATCATATGCAAGGGAGATTGCCCTGATACAGAGCTTTTCCCCGAGTCCGAGATCGATATCCTCGAACTTAGGACCAATATCTCCAAGGGCAAGATAAGCGGCAACCCTGACATCCTCAGGCTCGAGCCCGGTCAAAAAGGATGCCAGAGTTTCAACTATTTGCTTGTGAGAACTTATCTTTTCAATCTTAGAATACAGGTCTGCAAGTTTCCCAAAAGACCCCATGATTCCCCAATCCTGATAGTAATATGAAAGTTCAGACTGAAATAATTTTAGATTGGAATTCAAGAAAAGATAAATACACTAAAATGAATCTGAAAATAGGGGAAATTGGGGGATAAGAAATTACAGGTGGTATGGAATGTCAGCCGGTGATCTGAAAAAAAGTCTTGAAACTTTGTTTACAGAACAGAATCTTGCAGTTCTTGCAAGTTGTCATAAAAATGAACCATATACCAATCTGGTGGCATTCGTAGCCAGTGCTGACCTCAGATATATCTTCTTTGTGACCCCTGTTTCCACAAGAAAATATTCCTATCTCAGTTCCTCCGGGACAGCATCCATGATGATAGATAACAGATCCAATAAGGAAGATGATTTCAAGGATGCAATAGCTGCAAATGCAAACGGTAACGTCATTGAGATTGAGAAAACACATGATGTCGTGTCACTTTACCTTGAAAAACACCCACATCTCAGAGATTTCATAAAATCTCCCTCTTCAGCCCTTATGAGAATGGAAGTCAGAAGCTATATTATTGCAAGCAGCTTCCAGAATGTAGTGGAGTTGAAAATGAGATGAGAGGTTTTGTCATTTCCATGGAAGAAATACGGGAAAATGACGGGAAACTAATCGGCTCAAAGGCATTTTCATTACACACGATCACCGGAGAAGAATTGAAGGTTCCTCCTTTTATCTGCATCACCACGGAAGCCTATGAAAGATATCTTGAATCCACCTCCATCAAAGGCAGGATAATACTGGAACTCTCAAGAAAGGATATCAAGGACATGCGCTGGGAGGAGATGTGGGACACATCTCTGAGAATAAGGAATATGTTCCTGAACACACCAATCCCTGAAGAACTTGACCGGGGTATCCGTGAGCAGTTGATCAAATACTTTTCAGATACAGCTGTTGTTGTCAGGTCCTCTGCACCCGGAGAGGATTCAGAAAAAACATCCTTTGCAGGACTTCACGAATCCTATGTCAATGTTCGGGGAATTGATTCCATTATGGAACACATAAGGCTCGTGTGGGCGTCTCTCTGGTCGGATGCTGCTCTGCTGTACAGGGAAGAGCTGGGACTGGATATCAATCACAGCAGTATGGCCGTACTTGTCCAGGAACTTGTGGCAGGGGAAGTATCGGGTATTGTTTTTAGCAAGGGTCCTGAGAACAACAACCAGATGGTGATAGAAGCTGTTCATGGTTTGAACAAGGGACTGGTGGATGGTGATGTGGAACCAGACAGATGGCTGGTTGACAGAGAAAAAAAATCCATAATCAGACATTCTGGCCCGTCCGTCCGGGGTAAGATCGTACGATTAAAGGAGACCGGTACGGCGCTGGAAAAACTACCTGAGAACTTATCAGATACCATTCCACTGAAAGAAAAGGATGTTCTGGAAATACATTATATTGCCCTTGAACTGGAAAAAAAAATTCGGGCTGGCTCAGGATATTGAGTGGACTAAAAGGGATGATGATATTTATGTGCTGCAGTCAAGACCCGTGACAATCTCTCAGAACAGTGAAAAGCTCTGGTATCTCTCACTCAGGAGAAATATTGATAATTTACACACCCTTCGCAAAAAAATAGAGGATAAATTAATCCCGGAGATGATAAGTGATGCAAAATTACTGCAATCCATCAATCCTGCATTAATGGACGACAATAAGCTCGCCGAAGAGATAATCCGAAGGAAAAAACTTTATGAAGAATGGAATAAGCGTTACACCGACGAGTTCATCCCATTTGCACATGGCATGAGACTCTTCGGTCAGGTCTACAATGATAGGGTTAAACCGTCAAACCCCTACGAATTCATGGATCTGCTTTCGGGTTCTGAGATGCTGAGTATAAAAAGGAATGAAGGTATCAACAGACTTGCAGGTATACTCAGAAATGATGCATCTCTCATGGACAAAGCAAAAAATGGGGTTGTTGAGGGAGATTTTGCAGAAGGCCTTGAAAAGCTGTTCAGGGATTTCGGTCATTCGGGAATCTTCAAAACCAGGAAAGACCTGCTTGGTCACATAATAAAGCTGGCCTCAAATCCTGAAAAGGAAAAGCAAGATCAAGAAGACAGCAGTGAACTGGAAAGGTCTTTTATTTCCGCTTTTGAGGAAGAGGAAAAAGGCTTTGCCGAGGAATTACTTGATATCGCACGTATCAGCTATCGCCTGAGGGATGACGACAACATCCATCTGGGAAGGATAGAGCATCAGTATCTCCTAAGCCTGAACGAGGCAAAGATGAGAATAGCAGCAAGATCCGACAAACTTGACCCAGAAGATAATTTTGAACTGGAAGAACTTGTAAAGGCGCTCAGGGACAGTGCATACATTCCTGAAAAGAAAATGAGGATAAGCAGAGAGGATGTGACCCTGCATGAAAAGAAAAATGTCAGGCAGATTCAGGGACAGCCGGCAGGTGAGGGGATAGTTACCGGAAGAGCACGGGTTATTGACGAAAAACAGGATCTCTTCGACATTAAGTCCGGAGAGATCATGGTCTGCGATTCCATAGATCCGAATATGACCTTTGTTGTGCCATTGGTCAGCGGTATAGTCGAGCGCAGGGGCGGAATGCTGATACACGGTGCTATTATTGCACGTGAATACGGGATTCCCTGTGTAACCGGAATACCTGATGCAACAAAAATAATTGCAAACAAAGACGAAGTTACGGTTGATGGCTATCTGGGAATTGTAACCATCAGAAAAGGTGAAGGAAAATATTAGGCTTAATTTTAGTAAATCTAGAAATCAGAGCCAATTATCCATTTTGTAACAATGCCCACAAGAACCGCGATAGTAAAACTTAGAAAGGTGCCTATGAGAATATATTCACTTACCTTTCTGTCAGTTGTGAATCTGAATATGGATTTTGCAGTGACAAGCAAACCTATTGCCTGATACTGGCTGAGCAGGACAAATGTCAGGAGAAGGAATCTCTCCAGACGACCGATCCAGAGTCCGGCGTTGGGCAGGCCTTCACCTTCTGTGCCGTCCTTTTCCTGATGCCAGGGCTCTGTAAACTTGCCTATTAGAATACCACTTGGCCAGATGGCTATTGTGTAGGCAACGACTAGTATCCATACATTCTCGATGTTAAGTGTTGCAGACCGGAGACCTGTCAGGAGTATTTCAGGACCTGTTATTGCTGACCAGAGTGCGATAATCGTGATCATATGGACCGTTTGATCCAGAACAAACCATTTCAGATCGTCATTGCGGGTTGATTTAAAGCCGTCTATCAGTATATGGACGATAGTGTAAGCAATAAACAGCCCTGTGTAAGCATAATGACCTGAGAGCAAATATGCAAGCAGGCCTGCAAGCAGGCCGTGAATGTAAAGCCAGTGTGAAAGCCACCTGTTTTCAAAACGGTCGTCCACCATGGACCTGGTCTGGAACACGAAGTCAGCGAGCAAATGAGCCAGGATTAGTCGTGCCAGCAGGGATATATCAAAAATGCTCGGGTCCATTTTTATCACTCTGCATGAATATACCGGGATACGCAAATAAGCTTTCGTAGTTGTCAAGGAAAGTCTTTATTGCATCAAATCCAGCGGCCTTGAGACTCTGTGATACGGAAGACTGGGTCTTTCCCTTCATGGCTGCTATCTCTTCCTGTGTAAGACCTGAGAGTTTTCCAAGCAATATCTCTTTCTGTATATCCGTCCACCTGCTTGCTGTTAAATCAAAGAACGCACACTGGGATTCGAACAGCAGATCCAGTGCAGGTTCAGGACTGGTTATCATCAGATACTGATTGTTTTTTTTCATGCTGTCCAGGGCTTTTCCGGATAAACGGAAAGCCATGCCGTCTGCTTCTCCGATATTCCCGGATTCAGGAAGATAGTCGATCGAGCCAATACCGATCGATATCCTTACTGACAGGTCCGCTCCTTTCCTATCAAAGATACCCAGCTTCAGATAAAGGATCACAGAAGCCAGCAACGCATGCTGTGGGTTAAGCACGGCCTGAAAACTGTCACCTCTGAATATCTCAAAAGACAGAAGAATATCATCCTTTAAATTCATCTCTTTTTCCAGGAACCTGAAGGAGTCATGCATGTATGAAAGGACCGCCTTCCTGCAAGCATAATCTATCTCGGATGAGCCGACAAGGTCTCCTGTTATAACAGCATACAAAGTATTTCTATTGACCAAAAGCTCCACCTGACCGGATGAATATATATTATATTTAAAGTATTAGTTTTAAAGATTATTATTATATGAAATAAGTTTTAAAGCTAATAATAATGTATTAGAATCTATTGAACTTATATATTTTGGTTAAAGTGATATGGGTTAAAAAACGGATTATAGTAATTATAGTAATACTAAATCGAATCTATAGACCAATAATTTTGAGCAAAACTAGAAATCCGATGCCTACAGAGTATCTCAAAGGGGAGATATTGTGGATAAGCAGGATAAACCGATTATAGAAGTCTCAAAGAACGGGCCGTATATTGTGAGAGATCTTAAGACACTTCGCAATTCAAAGGGAATCTTTATCGAGACAGGTCCGGTCATGGCACTGTGTAGATGTGGAAAATCAAAAAAAATGCCTTTTTGCGACGGTTCACACCTGAAGAACGATTTCTCAGGGGAAAAGAAAGATGATCGTGTCCCGGACAGAATTGAAACCTTCCATGGGAAGAATATTACCATTCACAGTAACAGGGGAGTATGCAGCCATGCGGCCCACTGTGTCGAGATTCTGCCTTCGGTATTCAGGAAGGGAAAAGAACCGAGAATCGATCCAAATGATGCCGAAGCTGAAGAGATAGCAAAGTTGATCAGAATGTGTCCTTCAGGGGCTCTGAGCTATACCATCGACGATGTACACTACAGGGATTATCCACATGAACCGGAGATATTTGTTTCAAAGGACAGTGCCTATCATGTTGTCGGCGGGATAAAATTAAATGATCCCGATGGTTCAAAACCCGAAACAGAGGATCATTACACTCTTTGCAGATGCGGAGCTTCAAAAAATAAGCCATTCTGTGATGGCAGCCACTTTGAAGTCGGTTTCAAAGATCCAAAAAATTGAAAGCCTAAATCTCAGAAGGCTCCTTTTATACCTGATATGAAGTTATCTGAAATTATATGGACTTCCATGGATAGCACCATTCCTGCAACAGCGGCTATGATAAAGTCAGGTGGAAGACTCTGCGGTTGTACACCTGCAAGCAACAGCACAGGTATGGCTATCAATGCAAGGTTCATCACTATGGAAAGCGGGCCAAGTATCAGGTTGTGAGAGAAGCCCCTGTGCTTGAATATAACCTTATAGGGCCACCATAGTATCCTGAATATCCCCCATCTTTTGTAAGAACTGCTCTCGATATCCAGGTCCGGGCTGAGGAAGAACGTTGCAAAAAGGTATGCAACGGCAAAAGTCATTATTGTATATGTATTCAGGTAACCGGCGATAAGAAGTGCTTCTTTCAGTGTTGCAAGATACAGAAGTCCTGAAACTGCAACTATCAATACTGCCATATTGATCATCTCATGTGTTTTTCCGTCTGGCATTTCATCTATCCCCTCAAGATAAATTCAGTTTATATATGCTTTAAATGCTTTTATACTCTTCGAATTTTGGGAGCATACGGATCGTAAGTTAAAACTGAAAAAAAGATATTGAGTTTCTTACTCCCCGGAAAAATGTGACTGTGACAGTCCCATCAGATATCCTCCAAAACCGATCATCCACAGAACTATAGGATATGCTATCCAGCGTTCAAGTCCTCCGGGACCAAGAACGGCAAAGGGGCTTTCCATACCAAGGATATAGTACAGAAGCAGATCAAGAAGCGCTATAAGTCCAAGTATAACCGAGAAATAATTGAGCGGAGATGAACTCTGTCTGTAACTCACAATTGCGGCAATACCTCCAGAGAGAAATGCCAGCAAAGCGAATATTGCATGAATCGCGCCAAAGTTTCCGGGGAATATACCCACACCAAACACGCCAATTCCGAAAAGAGCCAATGTGGTGGTGAATATATCCATCCCGGATGAGCGATACAAAAAATATGCGGAAAAGATTATGCATAGACCGGATAGTATCATGGTGGAATTGAATATGCTTGCCGCAGGCTGGACTATGATGCTGTTGGGTGGTACAGTGGCTCCAAGATCACTTATCATGTTCTGCGATGTACTGTAACTGGGATATACTGCCTCTGCCGTGGTTATCCCTAAAAATACTATCACACCTGCAATAAACAGCAGTGCGCCTGCAATGTTTTGATAACTGATGTCAGGCCGGTTTGTACTTTCTGCGGTCATAATATCCTTTTTCCAAATGTTAATACTTAATTTAAGAATATTGATTATGAATTTGATCCGAGAGCAGGTAGATGAATATATCTCTATTTTTAATTCAGACATTGAACTGAATGCTAAACCTCATCATCATCATTCTTAACATATATAGAAAGATAGATATATTTATATAGTGCAAATTAATACTAGAATTTGCGTTCAAAGGTCAAAAACCTGATCGAATGAAAAACGGTCAAAAAACGATCCGGTATGATATAAACCAGCCGGAAATGCTGAAAAATAAATCAGAATTATGGGAGCGTTAATTTGTCCCATATTTGCCTCATTCCCTCAAGAAAAACTGGCAGATTAACGTTCCACTTTTCAGCATTCATCTTTAATGGAGTATGAGCGAGTGGGGTTATGTCCTTTTCAGGACGGGTGATTGTCAAAACAGGGTTATTGTCAAAATATAAGGAAAGCACTTCTTTTTGCTTTCCCTTTCTTTTACAGATTTCAATCATTCTAGTAAACTATCTTTGAGATATCCATCTCAAGTATATCCTCGGCTCCCAGGGATTTGAGTTTGGGTATCAATAGGTTTACTTCATTTTTGTTTACAACAGTTTCCACAGCATAGAAATCTGATTTGTAGAGTTGTGATACTGTCGGCCTTTTCATGGAAGGCAGAGCCTCAATAACCGCATCCAGCTTATCTGCAGGAACGTTCATGTCAATGAGCACCTTCCCCCTTGCCTTGATCACAGAGAGCAGAAGTGTCTTTATCTCTTCTATTTCCTGTCTTTTCACAGGGTCTTCCCAGCTCTTTTTGTTTGCTATAAGCTTGGAGGATGATTCCATGATAATATCCACTATCTTAAGGCCGTTCTTGCGCAGGGTAGATCCTGTCTCTGTGAGATCCACAACAACATCCATGAGATCGGGTACTTTTGCCTCTGTTGCACCGTAGGAGAAATGTATATCCACCGGAATGCCACGTTCTTCGAAGAATTTCTTTGTCATCTTCGGGTATTCTGTGGTCACCCTGCTGTTGGGTTTTACATCCCTCGCACTTTCAATTGGTGCATCCTTGGGCACTGCTATGACGATCTTCACGTTACCCGCACCCTGCTTGCTGTATGGCAGATCAGCCACTTCCACGACATCGGAATCGGATTCGGTAACCCAGTCCAGTCCCGAGATTCCAAGATCGAAGTAACCCTCTGCAATATAGCCGGGAATTTCCTGTGGCCTGAGTATCTTGATCTTATCGATCCTGGGATCATTTATCTTAGGATTGTAATCCCTGTCCGTCTTTTTAATCTCGAGGTCCGCCTGCTTGAACAAAAGGAAGGTCTGTTCCTCTAAACTGCCTTTGGGGAGAGCTATATCTATCATTTTCACATCTCGGTCTGTTATTTTGATGAAAGTACCATAAGAAGAATATAGTTGTGTTTTATAAGTGTTTCCTGATTAATCAATCAACAGAAGTGATAAAAAAGTAAGATCATGCCTGCTGATCTGCATGACTTACAGCAATGTCTTCCCCGATGGAAGGTCTTGGCATTTCATGTCTTGTAAACTCAGCAGGCTCTTCGAATGCAGTCTCTTTTCCGTCCACCCATTTGTCCATTACAACACAGGTAACGATATCCCCTATCACGTTCACAGCCGTACGGCTCATGTCAAGAATCCTGTCCACACCGATTATCAGAGCTATTCCGGCGGTAGGCACACCCACGGTACTCAAGATCATTGCCAGGATGACAATACCGACTCCCGGAGTAGACGGTGTTCCTATGGAAGCTCCCACAACAGTCACCATCAGGAGTAGCAGTGCACCAAAACCAAGGTCCACTCCGAAAACCTGTGCAAGGAAGACTGCTGCAATACTCTGGTATAGAGCCGTACCATTCATGTTTATCGTTGCTCCCAGAGGTACCACGAACTGGGATATGGATGATCTGACACCAAGCTTCTCCTCAGCTGTCTTGATTGACAAGGGCATCACAGCGGCAGAACTTGATGTGGAGAAGGCAAGCAGTAATACGTCCCTGGATGACTGGAGAAAGCTGATAGGATTCTTTCTTGCCACGGTAGCCACTATCAGCATATAGAACAGCAGTAACATCAAAAGTCCAAGCAGTACTGTCCCTACATATACCAGCATTCCAAGCAATGCTTCAACTCCAAGGTTGATCGTGAACTTGCATATTAGCCCGAATACGGCTATTGGTGCAAGCAACATGCTCCAGCGCACAACCGTCATGCTCACTTCCTGTAACGAGCCAAGTAGTTCCAGCAAGGGCTTTGATTGCTTTGGCGCCATGGAGATCAGGGCCACACCTATTATTATTGAAAATATCACAACCTGAAGCATCTGTCCCGTGGCAAGTGCTCCGAGAGGGTTTGTAGGCAATATGGTTGATATCATCCCCGGAACGTCAGCAACTTCAGGAGTGCTGAAGGTTTCTTCGGCTACCTGTACGGTCTCGGAACCCATGGTCTGCTGAACCGTGTCTGTACTGATGTAGGTACCCGGATCGATCGTCATGGCCAGTCCCAGACCGATCATTATGGCGATGGCCGTGGTCACAAGGAAGTATGCTACAGTACGCAGACCCACTTTTTTTAGCTGCTCCATATCCTCACCGGCGGCAATACCCAGTATGATCGAGGCAACCACCAGAGGCACGACTATCATCTGTAGCAGGGCAAGGAAGATATATCCCGGAAGTGCCAGCCATTCTCCTATGACGTATGAGGTCTGTGGATCTATCAGGCCTGCGGAAGGACCGAGTACAAGACCTGTGACAATTCCAAGGAACATACCGAGAAGGATCTTAAGCCATAGTCTGCCTTCAACAAGTGCGTTCAGTTGATAATGCAGATGTTTTAATGATCGGGGATGTACAATAGATAGGGGGTCGCGTAAGTTGTATCTTCCTGACATGTTATTGAGTGTTCAACTCATTATTAAAGGCGTTTTTGGTGTAAAAAACCGTAGATTCAGGATTTTTATATACTATAAATAAAACTATATATCGGAACCCACAGACCGCTGATTACCAGCAGATTATTAATGACCACCAGTATGCCCAGCAGGGTTATCATATGTCTTGTAATATCCCACATGGAACGATAACCACGTCTTTTAAGATACAGGTAGTCTAGAAAACAAAAGGAAATGAAGATCAATTTCAGTATTACAATGCTATAGTATCCGAAATAATCAAGGAGTACTGCAATCAGAAAATTCGCTTCATAGCCCATTCCGTTTTCAATAGCAAATACGGTTGTAAGCAGATCGCCCAGAACATAAAAGATAAGAACATACCTCAGATCGTGGAAGAATTCGCCGAAATCCACATTCTTCAGCAATGAAAATAACTTAAAGTAAGCACTATCAGATCCTGAGAACAACTCCAAGATTTCCCACCATTTCCTTGTGTAAATATTATGACCCGGAACATTTAAAAATTTGAGAAACTTTGTTCAGAATAAATACTCATATGTTTACATACAATCCCTCAGGAAAGTGAAATTGAGAATCTAACGACAAATATGACAATTTTAGCGATTGCTATTTGCATGTGAAGACAGAAAGTATGTAATGTGGAAGAATTATGATTCCGTTAATCGTACCACTTCTGATATTTCTGGGCTCGCTTTACAAAATGCTCAAGCAACCTGAGTTCAGGAGTTTTTTTGCACTCGTACTCATGACTCTTATTTTTGGCAGTGTAGCCTACCACTTTATAGAGGGATGGAGCTGGCTTGATTCCTTTTATTTTTTCTGTGATAGCTCTTACGACCATAGGTTTTGGGGATTTTGCGCCCAGCACCGACCTGGGTAAGGTCTTCACCATCATCTATGTATTCATTGGTCTTGGGATACTTCTGGGCTTTGTTAACGCCAGTGCCGAGTATTTCAGGAGAAGACAGAAGGAAAGAGTAAGCAGAAGAAGGAAGATACACCGAAAAAATCCGGAAAATACCATGGAAGTGCAAGAAGATATTGAATAGATTTGAGAGTTCAGTCAATATATCGGAATCCGAAGTTATGTATTTCACCTCTTTATCTATAAGCTTTTATTTTTGAAATCGTATGATAAAACGGAGAAATTATTATGCCAATAATATCTGACAAATTACCGGAAACGATTGACGCCTTTTCCCAGTTGAGATCAAGCATATTCAAAGACAGTGCCCTTGATGTGAAGACAAAGGAATTAATTGCCATTGCATCCGCCGTACTGATGAGATGTGAGAAGTGTGTGGAGATACATTCTCAGAGGGCTCTGGACAACGGAGCCACAAAAGATGAGATTGCTGAGGCTATTTCAGTTGCAATGTTCATTGCCGGAGGTTCCCAGCTTCACTGGACGGATGTGTATGACAGTATACTGAAAGATGCCGAATAGGAAGTTGAGCTCCTGATCGGACTATTTTTTCAATATCCTGTAGTGCAATTGTGCAAGCCCGCTTTCAAAACTGGCATTGTTAATAAGTTCCATATGAACTTCTTTTTTTATACGGTCAAAAAGAGGGATTCCATTTCCCAGAATGATCGGATGGATCGAAAGGATGATTTCATCGATAAGATCCTGCTCAAGAAAAAGTCTGATTATTTGCGAGCCACCTACAAGCCAGATTCCATCGCTTTCAGACAGGCGCAGAGAATCTGTGAATTTTCCAATATCTCCTGATACAAACTCCAGCTTATCGATATCCTGGAAAGGATGATCTTGTCTTGTGAAAACGATCGATCTCTTGTCTTTATAGGGATAGTCTCCGAATTCCAGCACCTTATCGTATGTCTTTCTTCCCATGAGTACTGTCCCTATGGAATCATAGAACTCCTGATATCCATAATCCCCATCCGTAAAAAGCCAGTCCACACTGCCATCGGGGCGGGAGATATAGCCATCGAGACTTGCTGCAATGAATAGATTTACTTTTCCCACGTTACCGCCCCATTCCTGTTCACTTCACAACAACCCTTTCTCAATATAGTATTCATCCCTCGCATCCACAAGTGCCTGGATATTGGATGTTGGTGTACGTGGTGCTATACCACAACCCGGGGCAAGGATATCCACTCCGTCTTCAATGCACTGTTTTGCTTCCTTTTTTATATTCTCATGGGACTTTGCAAGCAGTGTTGCCGCAGGTGAGATGTTACCAATAAGGCAGGCTCTTTTGCCTATGATCTCCTTTGCATATCTTGCATCCACCTTCTCCTCCAGACTGAGTGCCTGGAACCCGGACACAGCCAGCCCTTCAAGTATATCCGTGGCATCTCCGCATATGTGAAGCAATTTCAGTCCTTTCATCTTCGATGTTAATGAACGGTACATGGGAAGTACAATAGATTCGAATAGAGGAGGTGGGAGAAGATCAGGACCGGCTTCAGAGTCAATGATTATGACCGCATCTGCTCCATTCTCATAAAGTGCGTTGGCATATTCTCCGCAAACAGCCTCACCGATTGCGAGCAACTCCTGGAATACTTCAGGTTCGGTGATGCACCAGCGCAGGTAATTGTTTGCACCCGCCACATAAAAGGCAGTGGCAGCAGGTCCGATCATTCCGGCTATTATCGGGACATCATCACCCACCTTTTCCTTTATGATTCCAGTAGCTTCGATGACAGTTCTTATCCCTTCACTTTCCAGAAGATTCCCGGGAATTTCCAGTTTCTTTGCATCATCTGTAGTCTTGCATGGAAAGTCAAGCTCATATGGCTGGACATCGACAGAACCCTCAGCTATTGTGCATCCCAGGGTCTCTGCAATAACAGTTGTGGAAAAGGGCAAACGCACTGCTTCAAGGCCGGCAACTTCATGACCTGCGATGGCTAGTGTTGCCATCTTTTCAGCATCGTAATTTGCCTCCGGCCAGAAAGCTCCGCAGGCTTCCATGAGCTCAACAGTTCCTGTTTGTGTAACCGAACATACTGGTACTTTATCAACCTCTTTTCCTTTCACAGAGCGTACAAAACGCTCTTTTAGGGTTAAATCTTCCATGACGCATCCTCCACTTGATGTACTATAATCTAAAAGAAAACTATGATTTCCGGTCAGTTATCAATGAATATCTGCCTTCATGACTTACTTTAAAGTTGCGATTTAAAAAGCAAAATAATGGTCTGAGTTTTTTCATATTCGTGATTATAGCTTGCTTGTTCTAAAAATAAAATCAGCTTTTAAAAATATAGGTATAATACATAAATTTTTAAACTCCAAAGCAATTTAGCTTATGAGGTAAAATTATGCATATTGTGGTTAAAAAATTAATGACATTCTCTTTGCTGGCGGCATTGGTCCTGATATCAGGCTGTACTGATACCACTACCGAACCTGTTGATTCTGAAAACGTATTTCTTGAAGCTTCACCAGTGATCCTGAAGGAATTCCAGGAACAGGACATCTCGATCATTGTAACCAATAATGCCACACAGGCACTTGAAGCTGTGAAGGTCACAGGTTTTACGCCTTTATCTGTGGTCGGAGCAGAGTCAGTGAACATTGAAGGCAGGACAGGCACCGAACCCATGCAGTCAAGTCTGAATGCCAAAGTAAGTGCTCCTTCCTTTGAAACCGATCAGAACGATTCCGCTCTGACAATTAGCTATCTGTCAGGAAGCGACAGTAACGGGAAACAGTCCACTGGAACAAAATCAATCACCGTTCCGGTGACCATACTTCCTGATGCCAAACTGCAGTTCGTTGGCTTTGTTGAGGACATGGATTCCCTGAGCACACCTGCTGCAGAAAGCTGGGAGTTGCGCAAGGGAGAGAATGCAACCATTAAGTTCTCTGTAAGAAACGATGGTGAAACCACCATACCCGGAGGCGTCCTGACTGTTGTAGCTGATGTTGATAACAAGCTTATAGCAGACCAGGCATCAGTCCCGATCAACCAGTCAATGGCAAGAAAGGGTACCTCCTACACAAAGGGCTTGCAGATCCCAATTAACGGGGACGCACCAAACGGCGAGACTGATGTTATTGTTAAACTGATGTACGGGGACATGATTGTAGATGAGCAGACCCTCGTACTGAAAGTCAAGCTGTAGGTCGGAAAATGAAACCCCTAACCTTTCTTTTTTTCTTTTCTATTCTTTTGTTTTCCATAGGTAGTGGCTGTATAAACGATGATCTGCAGGAGGAGAGCCCAGAGCCTCTTATCAGCAGTGTGGATGTGATGACATTATCCTCTGATGAGGATTTTGAACTCAAGGTTACTGTCTATGTTCAGAACCCACAGGACACTGATACAGAATCATTGTCCCTGAAGGTCAAAACAAGGAATCCTGAAACAAATCTGATAGGCGCAGAGAATGTGGCGGAAATCGGTTATCTCAAAGCAAGAACTCACACGTATAAGAGTATGACATTCACGGTTCCAAAGGGCGGAAAGCAGATGATCGAAGCAGAGTTGTTTGAAAACGACATACTGACAGACAGTTATTCAACACCAGTGCAGCTTGTTGCTGAAAAGAAAGATGAGGAACCCAGCATTATGCTCACAGACCTGGTAATTGAAACGAAACAGGTCACCAACTATGGAAAAGACATAATAGTGGATGTATCCCCCGGAATTTTGAACCAGGGTGAAGAGCTCAGCAAACTTACACTTGTCATTACAGCAATTTCTGACCCCTACACGAGATACACAGGCAGTACAATCATCTCGAATGTCGAGGCTAACCGGAGAACAAGGGGAAGCTTGCGGATGACAGTGCCTGCAGATGATGAATATCAGTTCGAGATCGCTGTTCAGTCAGAAGGAGATGTACTGACAAGTGCCAGATCAAGTGATTTCATAAAACTCCATGACCTGAAAACGGATAACCCTGTCACATACCTGCTCATAGAAGAAGGAGCACCTGTCGAGGAACCAGTTGACGAAACTGCAGAAGAAGAACCTGCACCTGGATTCACTTTGATTATAGCCGGTCTTGCTGCAATTCTGGCATTTGGAATTTTCAAAAGGAAGAAAACTAGCTGATCATTCTTCCTTTCTTATTTTTGTGTTAAGACCGAAATTCAATCTGTTCTAAATGTAATCCATTGCCTGAGCCATCTCACGGATGAACGCATAATCACTGTTGTTGGCTTCGATATAAGATGCATGATTATCGCGTACCTCCATGAAGCTCTCGAATGTTTCAGGTGATTTTGTTTTCATATCGAGGAAGGCATTTTTGATATTTTCTCTGAGCACAGGGTCCATGTCACCTCTTACGGCAATGGGATTGGGTGGTATAGGGCCAGATTCCCAGATTATCAGAATATCGTTCTCCGAAGAATTGTCATCTTCAAAATAACGACCGTAGGCCGTTGAAGCTACGGCACCCGCATCAACAATGTTACCGGATATTACGGACTTTATAGTAATGTCATGTCCACCGGAAAATATGACTGACCCAAAATCTGTTTCCGGGTCAATATCCTGTGACAGCAGATATCCGCGGGGAACCAGATTACCGGAGGTGGATGCCGGATCTACGAAAGAGAAGGTCACGTTGTGCGAGTTCTCTGCCAGTTCATCAGTGCTGTTGATTCTCGTGTTCCTGTTGACAATGATATAACTGTTATAGGTATCAAGTTTCCCTTCGTCATTTGCTCCTGCTATTATGATCTCAGATCCTGCCCTCTCAGCTGCGATCACAGAAGAAAAGGGTCCAAAGAAAGCCATATCCAGTTCTCCTGCTTCCATGGCATCGATTATAACATAATAATCACTGCTTTTTATTGTCCTTATCTCCATTCCAAGCTCTGAACCCAGGTAATTTTCAACACCACTGAACTGTTGTGACACCTTTACAGGTTCGTCCCATAATATCAGCCCGATCCTGAGCTCTTTTTGTACCTCATCAGTCTGAATTACATTTTCATCTTTTGCTGCACACCCGGAAGCAAGGATTAAAATGGTCAAAATCGTGAGAACTGAAAAGCAGCCTTTTTTATTGGAACCAAGGATATAATTCATTTTTCAACAACCTGATCTGCTATGACCATATATTCAAAGTGTAATGTATATGAATAGTGTGAGATATATATATAAATATTGGTAATCTATTAAACTGATATATAAATATCATTATCTGATCGAAAAATATATAAGATTGACGTCAAATTAATTTTCCTTATCCAATTCCACAAGCATCTCTTTGAGAACTGGTAATGGAAGGCCGACTACATTGGAGAGATCACCTTCAATTCTTTCCACGAAATCTGCACCTTTTCCCTGAATAGCAAAGGATCCTGCTTTACCAAATGGCTCACCTGTGCCCACATAGGAGTCAATTTCCTTTTCAGTAAGATCGCTGATCCATATCCTGGTAGTCTCATACTGAGTGAGCTCTCGATCTCTGCCTATATCAAATACAGTTATTCCTGTGATAGCCTGTATCTGCTGTCCGCTTATCCTGCGTAGCATTTCCCTGGCAGCATTCTCATTTTCCGGTTTTCCGAGCACTTCATCTCCGCAGACAACAACAGTATCCGCAGCGATGATAACACCGTCCCTGAAATTGCCTGCAACATCCCTGGCTTTTTCCAGTGAATGATGTGTGACAAGTTCTTCCGGAGTGACCCTTTCAACTCTTTCTTCACCATAAGAGCTCGTAAAGACCTGAAAATTATCTCCTATGAGTTGTTTCAGTAATTCTTTTCTTCTCGGGGAAGCCGAAGCAAGGATGATTTTGGTCATATCTGATCTTTTGTTGGGTTTTGTAGAAATCCGATGTAGAAAAGCCTTTCTTATGGATCGAGGGAAAATAAAAAAAATAGTTGTCAACAGGGAAGAAGCTCACCTGAAAGACCTCTTGATGCTCATATATAATCACAAAGCTACATTACGATAGATTGGAAGCTACCTTAAAGTGATGTTGCCGTGTCCTCCATCGGAGAGCCCTTATACCTGTCAAATATGGGGACTTCGATTTCCGGATACCACATCTGCAGGAAGGTAAGCATATGATATTTTACAAACACCCTGGCAGGCATACTGACAAAAGCAATTGCAAGCACGAATATAATCAACTGGATGAAGACCACAGGTGCAAGTATTATCCAGACAAGCGTATCTGATGCTGTAAGTGCCGAGAGAACGAAGTACACTGCCCCATCAAAGACAAGGAAGAGCAATAGAGCAATGGCGGACATTATCAGAACGGCAATACCGACAACAATGGCCACCGCAATGTTAAGCACGATACGTCCTATCCAGTAAATAATAATCTGCTTCCAGTCCTGCCTGAACTTTTTCACTACCATGGAGAAAGCACCGAATATACCTGATCCGGCATACAGGCTTACAGGTATGGCGAGATTTACAAATGAGCCTATGATCCCGCCTATCACCCCGAGTACAAAGAATATGAAGATCAGCAGGAATATCAGATAGACTATGTTTGCAAGCATTGAACTTTCAAGACTTGCATCTGTCTGGCCGGTCAGGTAGTAGATAAAAGGCAGGGCAACTATAGCAATAATCAACAGGTACAGTATACCAAGCAATAGACGGAACAGGAATAGACCGAAACCCTTTCCCAGAAAACTTCTCGAATATTCCCAGAACCTGACATCATTACTTACCAGGGATTCCACGAGAACGAATTCCATAACACTTGAAATATATGCAAATATAAGCGCAAGCAGAATAATAAGCAGTATGGCTCCTACCATGTATGCTAAAGCATTCATCGAAACGGTATCATAGATATTTTCAAAAACGTTCTCCGCGCCTGTCGGGAAGTCCTGAGATACCGGCATATCCGTTTCGTCAAAGGAGTAGTTGCCCCCTCCGGTATTGAAATTCATTCCACCGCCCACAAGAAGGACGATAATCGTGAGTTTCATCCATTTCCAGAAATCAAAAGGCTCGATCAGGCACTTTTTGGTCCGCTCAAATGCCCTATCAACTGCGTCTACTACATACCAGCTCATGTATAAAACTGGTAAGTGTTAGGATAAATAATTAGTGATTTGATACGAAAGCGTTTTTCAGACAAACTCGATTAGCCGCTATCAGAAGCATGCAGATCAATTAAGTGAAAAATATTCTTTTTTCCTGAACTTGGTCATAAGGATGATTTCCTTGAGCATGACAAGTCCGTCGTCATCAGGATACATATCAATTGCCTGATCCAGTACCTGTACGGAGATATCAGGTCTCTTGTAACGCAGATACGCATCAGCGGTCATGATGAGTACGCTTTTAGAAGCAGGATTTATTCTGGAAGCTTCTTCCAGGTAAAAAAAGCCTTCATCAAAATCACCAAGAAGACAAAATGTAAAACCTTTACTTGCCATTATTTCCTCATTATCGGGATTTATGGCCAGTATCCTGTTAAGACATCCGATGGCTTCCTCGTATCTTTCTTCAAAGACAAGATTGTCAGCTTCTCTTTTCAACAGCTCGATATCTTCCATGCTTTGCTTATCGATCTGTGTGTCCCCGTCGATCAGCTCATCATCTTCTTCCCATCCGGTATCTTTTTCCATGATGTCACATCCAGAATGATATCAGCATCGCCACTATAAAGATTATTATTGGCTCATATAAAAGTCATTCCCGGATCCAGTTCAGCGGGAAAAATCTGGATAAGTTGGCTAAAGATTTTTAATTAGCGGAAATGGAGAGTTTCAACTAAGTTGTATAATGCTCTGCTTTATGAAAGTTGATTCAGGCATTCATTGCAATATTGCCAAAAAAGCAAAAACCCTTGTCTTTTTTACTCAATCGTGGTTTGAGGACATTCATGCCTGCATCCATTATTCTAGAAGCCGCAAATATCTGCACAAGAGACGCTTTTCCTTCTTCGAAACGGTCCCCTATTTCTCTCATCCCTTCAACAAAACCCTTCTCGATAAAGTCAACCGGGTCCAGACCTGCATCAAGTGCCTCCTGCGCAGCAAATTCTGCCTCTTTGTCATCAAGGGTTATGATGGAATGTCTGGCCATTTCGATGATATCCTGACAGCTAAGTTTTGGATCAGTCATTTAATAACACCTTTTATTATAATTCAAATTTGATATTAATAAAGTATTATATATAGCTTGTGCATGCAATTAATTAATCATGCTTGTAAATAATATTCGTTTTTAACCATCTTATGAGCGTGCTTCTGGAGTAAAATCAAGTATAATTGTTTAATTTGCATGAACAAGAATACATATAGTAACTTGAAGTATATAAGTCATACGCAAATAATAACACAACTTATTATATTAGATAACATACCTAATGATTAGCACTCAGAACCACACATCCCACTTATTTCAGGATTCAAAATAATGAGTATAGAGATAACCGCCCAACCAGTAACCAACAAGTCCGAACAACAATGTCCCGGGTACAAAAACCACTCTATCGGAGCCTGAGTACATATAATACAGGTTTATAAGAGGAAGATATGATAATGAGAACAACAGAAAGCCCAATAATTGTAAACTGACCTTTGTAATTTTCACATGACCACCACTATAAATAACGGATTCCGCACATTACCCAATAATAGTGTTAAATGCCTATCTATTTATTATTACCGAAAATTATAGAGAACCATTAACATAAAAAATTCATATAACAGCCACCTTTGAGAGTTGGAAAATGCATAATCAAAATAACCATAATATCTGCCATCCTCCTGAGATACTTGCACCTGCCGGCGACATGCAGGCTTTGCTTGGTGCCTTAAAAGGAGAAGCTGATGCTGTCTACCTTGGAGTCTCGGATTTTAATGCAAGACAGGGAGCCGAGAACTTCAGTCTTGAAGAGCTTGAAAAAGCCATAGACCTTGCACACTCACTGGATGTCAGGGTATTCCTTGCCTTGAATATCCCTGTTAAACAGAAGGAACTGCAGGATGTACTGAACATAATCGACAGAGCCTATGCATATGGTGTCGATGCCCTCATCCTGGAAGACATCGGGCTTATGAAGCTGCTGAGTGAAATATATCCTGACCTCCCGCTTCACGCAAGTACACAGATGACCATCCATAACAAAGAAGGTGTCGACCTGATCGAAAAGGCCGGCGCTTCAAGGGTTATACTTTCCAGGGAACTTAACTCCGGTCAGGTAAAGAACATCGTAAAAAACAGTAACATTGATATCGAACTCTTTGTTCATGGTGCTTTGTGTTATTCGTATTCCGGCAGATGTCTGTTCAGCAGTTTCCTGGGCAACCGCAGTGCAAACAGGGGTGCCTGCACCCAGCCATGTCGCAGGCCCTATAAACTGACAATTGACGGTAAAGAGGTTAGCGGGAAACTTATCGGAGAATATCCAATCAGTTGCGCCGAACTCTGTACACTTCCTGAGCTTGACAGCATAGTCAAGGCCGGTGTTAAGAGCCTGAAAATAGAAGGAAGGATGAAAAAACCCGAATATGTGACAGCCAGCTCAACGATCTACAAAAAAGCTGTCGAGAAAATATGTGCAGGCAATAAACTCAACAAAGAAGAGATCCAACAATATGAAGCAGAGCTTGCCAAACTTTTCTACAGAGGCTTTACAAAAGGTTTTGTTTCAGGTGAAAGTGATGTCACACACCAGAAATACAGTTCAAGCTATGGACTTTTCCTCGGGAAGGTCAGGAAAATATCGCGTTCTAAGCATCATGCTGACCTGCAACTCAAACTGAATCAGGATATAAGTTCAAAAGACGGAATCTCGATCCTTACCAGAATGCGGATGCTTGGAAGCCGGGTTGATGCCATCCTCAAGGACGGGAAAAAAGTTGAAAGGGCTTCAAAAGGAGACGAAGTTGTTCTCTGGATAAGCCCCAAAACAGGAAAAGCAGTCAGACCCAATGATGAAGTATTCCTCTCAACTGACAGGCAATTGATAGACTCCCTGCAAAAAAAGGATCTCCGTAGAGTTCCTGTGAACATCGTGGTCACAGTCAGGAAAGGAGAAGCTCTCAGGATAGAAGTAAACGAAAGCAGGGCGGATGCAGAGTTTACTGACGAATATATAATTCAGGATGCAAAGAGTTCACCCACGACCCCGGAAAAGATATCTGAAGTGGTCGAAAAGCTGGGGGATACATCCTACTATGCCGACAATATCAATATTGAGGCTGACGAGAATATATTCATCCCAATTGGTGTTATAACCGCTGCCAGGCGTGAAGCAATCTCACTGCTGGAGAATAGAATAAGGGAACTCTACAAACGAGATCAGAAGAATCCTCTGCTTGAAGAAATCATAAAAACCCATTCTGACAGGAAAGCCGCCCCTGAGGACAATATGCTTCTGAGTGTAGAGGTCAGCGATATTGACGGCCTTTTTATCGCCGCAAAAGCAGGAGCGGATATCATATACCTGCCTGCGGATGAGGCTGACCGCCTGATGGAGCCTGAAAACAAAAATGTGATACAGCATCTGCAGAAAAAAGGCACACAGATCATAGTTATGACTCCTCAGGTGACATTCGATCATGAGCTTGCAAATGTTAAACAGACCATGGAAGATGTTCACAGTGCAGGTTTTGGTCTGGCATGTTCAAACCCGGGTACGGTGAAAATTGCTTCTGAGATGGGTATTGATTTTGGGGCCCAGAAAGAACTGAATATCTTCAATTCCCTGTCCGCAGGATTCTACCACACAGAAGGTGCATCGGTTGTGACACTCTCGAGCGAGCTGAACCTGGATGAAATAAAGGATGTGTCCGATGCGCTGGCCGGAGAAGGAGTCAAATGCCATATCGAGCTGCTTGTACATGGCCGTGAACTATTGCTCATAACAGAGAACGACCTGCTCAAACCTCTGGCTGACAGGTCCATGCTGAAAAAGGACAGTGATGTGAAACTTGTCGACCGCAGAGAAGAAAGTTTCCCTGTTAAAAGACAGGGTACGCGTACACTCATCTATCATTCCAGGGTCCTCAGTATGCTTGAAGATTTGGAAGCTCTGCGTGAGAGCGGTGTAGACATTCTGCGTCTTGACCTTTCCCTGAACAATCAAAATTATATAAGGGATACCATACTGGCCTACAGGAATGTAATCCATGGCAAGAGGCCTAAAACCATTAAGAGGAAAAATGAGGTTCTCACAAAAGGTCACTACTTTGAAGGGGTCCTGTAAGCTTCCTGACACAAACTGCGTCCATAGATTGTTGATTCTATGTACATGAATCTCTTATACATATACATGAAAATGTAATTCATATACAAGAATAATCCGCCGTATCGACAAACGTTCAGTCACAACGGAAGATATGTATAAAGTTCAGAGTCAAACCATGGAAGTATCAGTTAAAGTGTGGCGATGTCAGTATGAGTGAACAACTCTATTATCAAAATCAACTCCAGGCCCTGGAGGATATAAAGAATACCTATTTCCGTCAGCTTGATGAGGTAGAAAAGAAAAGGGCAGAGATCGCTATCGGAAAAGAGGAGATCAAGAAAGAGGAATCATTGCTTATCGAAGAATACGAGAGGATTCGGGAAGCAAAGAAGCTCATCTCCATGGAATACGAAGAACTTGTCATCAAGAATGACGAACTCAAGCTGGCAAAAAAGGAGTATGAGAAAAAGAGGGAGGATTTCTCTAAAAAAGAGAAAGATCTTGGTTCCCGGATGGACAGGTATAAGCTTAACCTGGAATCTCTGGAAGAACGTAAATGTGAAAACTACAGGATTCAGAGAGCCCAGTTAGAAGAGGAACTAAGTACACGCAGAAAAGAGAAGCGCTTAAGCCGGATCAAGGAAAGGCTCGACAAGAAATCCGCTTTGATAGCTTCCCAGAAAGCAGACATCGTATCCCAGGAAATGGATATCGATGTGGAAAGCGAAAAGGTTGAGCGCAAGCGCAAATATCTGGAACACCAGAATGAGATAATCAGGTCCAGGGAGAATGAGCTCGAGTCACGCAAAGACGAACTTAATGGGCTCGAGCAAAAGACTGAGAATGAGATCGGAAAACATGTCACTATTCACAGGCAGAACCTTGAGATCAAAAAACTTGATGCCAGGATAGAGCAGCAAGCTGATTATATCAAGGGACTTGAAGACGAGCTCCTGGAAACCACATTAAAACTCGAAACCGCAATATCAGAGCTAAAAGAGATGTCCATATGCTCAGAGATACTGGAGTCCAATATCGATCTCCAGCATGTCCGGACAAGGCCCGTCATGTGAACCCGGGACTACACTTTTTTATTTTACTTTTTCACGGATAAGTACATGTGGTTTGAAGTATATCTGTCCTGAAACCATTCATATCTGCAAACGGTGATAATTTGGCACGTGAACTATCCTCAAAAGATATAGAAATTCTGAAAAAGCTTGCACCTGAATGTGCAGGCCTTGAATGTGCAGGATCCAGGGCACCATACAAATCCATACTTCCTCCTCTGTCAAACCATTTCGCAACTGATGCGGAAGACTTTACAAAGCGCATAGCTGTTCTTGACGATGAAGAACTCCTTTACCTGCTCTCACTGATCAAAAGCGGAGAGGAAAGTCTGGGATGTGTGCAGCCTCATTCTATGGAGATTTTCCTCAACTTCATAGAAGAAAGACTTGATACGAAAACCGCCGAGGAGATCATGGGAATCTACATGGCAGGCCAGGAATGCTCAACCGATGACCTGATCACTTTCAAGTAAGATTTGTTCCCCGCTTACTTTTTCTGTTGCCTCATACAGGTCTGCGATCCCCTGCAATATCCTGTAGCCTTTATTTGTTAACAGGTAGTCACCACGCTCTGTCCTTTGAAGGATCATATCCGTGTCCAGCAGTTTCTGCAGATGGAAGAGAAGATTTCCTCCCCGAAGGCCTGTGATCTTTGAAAGCTCGGAAAAACTCCGGGTCTCCGTACTCAGTGATTTTAGTATAAGGAGTCTCTGTTTGTTTGCAAGGGGCTCGCATATGCTGCTCACCACATCATCAGGAAGATCTACTATACTTGTGGCATCTCCGGTTTCAGATCTCTGGCCTACAGAACCGCTCATGGTACGAAGCAATCCCAGTTGCTTGTTGAACATGGTAGATGCATGGGTTGTACAGGAATCACAATTCTCGGTAGACGCAAACTCTTTGAGTTCATCGAAACGCTCCTGGAATTGAAGAAGTTTTTCTTCGTCCATATTCCTGTCCAGCAGGAGCAGTGACATTTCCTGGAAAAGTTTCTCAAAAGCGGATTTACATACCTGCTTCTGCTCGCAGTCCTCGGGCATACTGTTGTTCAAAGTATTCCTGGCATCATGCATCATGTAGTTTATTAACGGACCTGATAGGTCATTTTTAATATCCGAGAACATCATGTTCATTTGCTGATTACCGGAGTGTTCAAGAACCCTTGAAACCGCCCTGTTCAATGATGAGATCTCGGCCTTGATCTCAGCCAGCTCATCAAGATAGTTATTCCTATCCTGATAAGCTTCCGTGTTCATTTTATGTGAATCTGCAGGTCTTTCTTTCATTTCCAGGCCTTCTGTTAGAGCTTATAATACAGAAAAATAACATTAAACTATATTAATATAACTTTACACTTCACTAAATTCATATCCAAACCTGACTTAAATAGAATCGCAGTAAGAAACCGGAGTAAGCAAATGCCCGTACTCAGCCTAATAGGATGCAAGATACTTGAAGACGAGATCACACATGTTCTGTCCAGATATAATGAAAATACCAGGGTAATTCTTATAGACGACAGGGAGTCCATAGACCTTGCAAGAAAACTCAAATCACAGGATACGCCTTTCTCACTGGCTCCCATAGACAGGATACGGGATTTCATAACATCATCTGAGCCGGGTCCTGTTAAGAAAAAGTTCATGTCACTTTTAGGTAAAAAGTATAAGGATGAGATGATAGTCATCATAAAGATAATGCCCCTGGGTCTCCATGTGGACAGTAACAAACTCAGAGAGATCGTAGCCGGGCAGATAAATCTTATGTCAGAGTTCTCGGACGGGGTCTTGCTTTTTTACGGACTTTGCGGAAACGCCCTGAAGGATATAGGTAACTCAGAGGACATTTCTGTTCCTCTCTATGTCCTGAAGGACAAGAACGGGGAACATGTTGATGATTGCATCAGTATAGCGCTTGGTGGTAACAGGAGATATGAAGAGGAACTTGAAAGGTATAATGACACTGCAACCCTTTATTTTACTCCCCTCTGGGCATCCAGCTGGAAAGATATGAAAGATATCCCTGCTGATGCCGAAAAAATATCCGAGTACAGGTACTCTTTCAGAATAGGACGTGTTGCCAGGCTTGACACAGGCCTGGAATTTGAAAAGGATTTCGATTCCAGAATCAAGGAACTGGCCCGAAAGTTCAATGCTGAGGTAGTTGAACTCAAAGGAAATACGGATATTGTGGAAAACTGTTATCTGAAGGTCCGAAAGAACTTAACAGAACAGACGGGAACTAGCGAATAATATCAATCTGAATCTGCTTTTGTCGTTATTTTCAAGGGGACATTTCACCCTGACATGGCTCCGTAGAATGAACTTAAGCAAAATTGTAAATAGTGGAAGGCCGTACGCATATAGACGCAATTTAATCCTGTGTACCGGGATAAAAAAGGAAGGACCAGATGATTCGTTCAATTCTTGACAACGACCTTTATAAGTTCACCATGCAGATGGCTGTTCTGGAGCTTTTTCCCGACGTTGTGGCAGAGTATCGTTTTACCAATCGCGGAGCACAGCGTTTCAATGAGGACTTTGTCAGGGAACTGAGAAGGATAATCAATGAGGAAACTCCGAAGATCATTCTTACGGATGATGAATATACCTGGCTGAAAGGATCCTGTCCTTTCTTTAAGCCCATGTATCTTGAATATCTCAAAAATTATCGCTTTGACCCGTCTGAGGTAAGTGTGAACCTGAGCGAAGATAAGGATCTTGACCTGAGAATAAAAGGTCCGTGGCATAGCAGCATTCTCTGGGAGATCGTGCTCATGGCCATCATCTCAGAGCTTTACTTTGATACCGTTGAATCGGACTGGAAGAATAAAAGAGAAAGCGGTTCAGGCCGTGACTCCCTGCTCAAAGGATATGCTTCATTCATGGATGATATAGGCCGTGAACTGGAATCCGAAAAGTGTGCTTTTTCCGAATTCGGGACCCGAAGGCGCAGGAGCTTTGAACTGCATGACACAGTAATTGCCTCACTGTCCGGACTGGAAACTTTTTCAGGAACAAGTAACGTCTTTTTTGCAAAAGAATACGGCCTGCGTGCCATTGGTACTATCGGACATGAGTGGATAATGGGAATTTCCGCGCTGATTGGTTTGCGCAATGCAAATCTTTTCGCACTTGAGAACTGGGCTGAGATCTATAAAGGTGACCTGGGGATAGCACTCTCGGACACATTCGGCTCCGGACCTTTCTTCGATAATTTCAACCTCAAGTTATCCAAACTCTATGATGGTGTCCGGCATGACAGCGGAGACCCTTTTACTTTTGCTGACAGGGTCATAGAACATTATACAAAAGCAGGTATCGACCCCATGAAGAAACTAATTGTTTTCAGTGATTCACTCCACGCCAGGGATGCTATAAAAATAAAAGAATACTGTGAGGGAAAGATTAACTGTAGTTTCGGGATTGGTACAAGTCTTACGAACAACCCTGATTTTTTCAGCACAAGTCCTCCACTGAACATGGTAATTAAACTGCATTCAGTAAACGGGATTCCTGTTGTAAAATTAAGTGATGACGAGGGTAAGGAAACCGGTGATCCTGATGCGATCAGGGTTGCGAACTATACATTCGGAAGAAAAGGACTTGATGAATAAAAAACAGATTCCTGCTTTCAGCTTATTCTGAAAAAAGTTGTAATGGGAACGTGAAGGGCACCGTTGTGAGGTGCCCGATGATGTCCACCACCCAATACATGAAACCAACCTGCATTGTAACCATATTAATTTTTACAGATATAAACTATATGTCGTTTAATTTTACCTTGCTTTAAAAATTTCAATACAAGCAAAAATGAGCCTGTCATTATTATTTCATAGCTCACCAGATTTCAATACACCGAAAATTAACTTGAAGAAGTTTTGCTGCTTCAGGGCTGCAGGCTGCCTGCTCGTTATTGAAGACGCATAGTTCTTTTCAGGTCCAGTGCCATCTCGTAACACCTGTCTCCCGGAGAGCATATATCCCTTACTTCACCTATTGTCCTGAAACCCAGTTTCATATAGAGTCGTATTGCCGATTGATTATTGATCTCAACATAGAGCATGATCCTGTCAATACCGTTCATTTTCATCTCACGGATACCTTTACGCAACAAACTCTCAGCAACACCCTGTCTCCTGTATCTGTCATCAACGGCAATGGAGTAAACCGTACATAACTTTTTCATCCCCCCGGAAGAGAATACGGGTTCTGCAAAAAAGAAACAATATCCTTTAACGGCTTCATCATCCCTGTAGACATAACAGATGTTGTTGAAATACTGAGCATACTTCAGGAATCTGTCCTCATGGATCTCCGTGAAATTTTCCTTATATATCTGCAACACATCATCAGCAAGCTCATCACTAAGGTTTGCTATTTTATGATCTTCAAGCTTTATCCAGTTCCTGACAAAAAGAATTCCTATAAATAACTCAAATACCCTCACAGGTTTTTTCCGGAAAAGGGTTACTTTCTCAGCAAGGTCTTCGGGAACTATCTTCATGGCAATACATCAAAAACGATATTGGATTTGAAAGATCGTTTTTTTGTATTATTTAAAACAATTATAACCTGAGGATGTAAAACCTTTGTGGCAATATCATCCTTAAGAAAAATACTTACCAAAATAATCAGTTTCAATAGTGACTTAGATTTTTTTCTTCAATTCATATTGAGACTGTCAGGTTCACGTATCAAAACCAAAAGGTCTTCATTCACTCTCCAGAATCAGTTCATGTATGTCCTCAAGCAAGAGGTCAGAGTAAAGAAGTTTCTCAATGGTCCTGACAACATATTTCCTTTGCTGGTGCTTCTGTATGTCCTCATTTACCCGAAGGTCCGAATCGATCTGAACTCTGATAAGCGAAAAACGGAATGCCTCCTCATCAGTTATTTTCATTCTGTAAAAAGTTTCAATATAAAATGGCAGCAAATGAGGATTATCGATTACCTCACATAACAGAAGTAGCTCCTCCGGCAGACCTTTAACAGACTCTTTAAGTATAGTCCTGCCGGTAAGCAGTTTAAGGGTCTCAACCGAGTAGTTTCTTTTATTTATGGTAATATAATGATCTATTCAATCACCCTCGCTTACTTTAAACCGAAACTAGTCTGAGGACACTTTACTTTGTGCAGTTGACTCATTGCTGATTTCCGAAAGCATCTCCTTGCACTTTTGAAGTTCTGCTACGGTATTTATGTTCAGGGCAAGTTCGAGGTCTTCCCGTATCAGGCTGACATACGGTTGTTCATTCTCTACATCCTTGCCATCGAGTATGTTGATGCCCGCAGGGACAATGAGCTTACCCTTCCAGTTGAAGACGGTATCAGGCCTAATCCCGAGTCCTTTACATACATATATAGGAGAGAAAACAGACATTGCAGGTGTCCCGCAGTTATTATATTCCTCAATTATTTGCTCAATAAGCTCAGGATTCAGCAGTGGTATATCGGACATCAGTATCATCACAGGCTCGGTTATCTTTGCTGCTTTTACTGCATAGACCATATCGGCCACATAGTTGCCTCCCATTGTGTCAATTACCTCGACCCTGCCATCGTAGCGGTTCTGTACGATACTGCCGGTTGTTGGTGTTGCAGGCGAGACCGCGACATATATCTTTCCTATGCTTTCCGTGTTCTCAAGTGCGTCGATCACGTATGAGATAAGTGGTTTACCAAGAAGTTCGACTACGGGTTTCTCACCCATGCCAAGCCTGCTTCCAAACCCCCCTGCCATGATTATAGCGTCCAAACAATTCCTCCGATATCATATTTTAAAACAAGATAGATAGCTATCAATGCAATGACCCTGCCGACCTCGTTGGATGAACCGATGACATCCCCGTTCACACCACCGAAATGCCGATTACTTATATTGAGCAGAACAAATGTTGCAAGGATGGCTGCAAGGAAGGCTATAACTCCCGCAAGCGGAATTCCGATAATCCAGAATGCAATCGTGCAGGCAATTATTCCCATCACAAATCCAAGCAGATATTTTAGCATGGTTGTATTGTCCACAAGGATCGAACCAAGTCCTTCGTGTATGGACTTACCGAATGCGGCAGTTGTCAGCATTGACTGCATGGCACTGACCTCGGCAACAAACATCGATATAAAGATAATAACAGCCATATTGGTTACAGAAGTGCTTGAAAGTGCAGCCTCCGCCTGTAATGATACCAGAGCTGCATAGAATGCCAGTAATGTGAGCACGGTAAAGGCAACGCCTCCTATACCCAGTGACATATCCTTTAATGCCTTCAGTTTCTTCTCCCGGGAGCCATGGGCTGTCATACCGTCACCAAGATCCGCTATGCCGTCAAGATGGTTCAGTCCTGTCAGATAATATACGAATATAACAATGAAAACGGCACTCAGTTGTGCTGAAAGGAACAGTTCCAGGACAAAGGCCACGGCACCTATTATCAGGCCAAGCACGATCCCTACAAGTATATGCAGGTAGGTTCTTTTGAAGAACTCATCGAGTCCTTCCATGGTAATACCCACCGGGATTGTAGAGAGGAATCCAAAGCTTGAACGTACTGCCAGTAAAAAGTTATTCATCCTGCGATCACACCGCCCAGATCACTGTCTGATCCCTTCTTTTTCTCTTTAGACTCCTTCTTCTTTTTTCTGGAGGAATTACTGGCTTCTGCCATGCCTCTTGTATACATATTGGCAGATACTCCTCCGATAAGGCCACCTATTACATCGTCCATGAACGGACCGAGCTTTGACAGGATACCGGGCTTTTGCTTATCGAACCTTACAAACTCGAACATCCCCTTATCACCACTGATGTACTTCGAAATGCTCATCCCCAGTACTTCGTCAGCTATTATGAAGGTCAGGTCCTTCTCGTAGGAACTCTTACTTATATCAGGCAGAGTACCGGTTTTTCCTTCTCTCTCAAGGAGTACTCCTGCGTAGATGAGCAGACACAGATTCGGATCGGAAAGGGCGATGTCGAGTTCTTCAAGAAAGCGTTTTTCGGCAATTTCCCTTGTCTCAAGTCCCGGATGCGGTGCATATAACGCCATCGCCGAATCAATGAGCATGTCTACAGTAATGCCTTCGTCCTCGAGTATTTCAAGGATGCTGTGGGTGATCTCTCCTTCCAGCTCTTTTGACTGGTCCTTTTTAAGGTCTTCAGATTCTATGTCCGATAATTTCATTGCCATCACTCTGGATTCAAATAATTCGTATAACTTAGCCTAATGTAAGAAAGTCTATACCATAAATAATCAATGCGGATGCAGCGACCGCTACAAAGGAAGATGCCATAACTATCCAGGCTGTAAGCCTTACATCCTCATATACGGGATAAACATAATTCTCTCCAAGCACGTATGTGTTCGGCTTCTCAAGCCTTATCCTCAATGCCCCTGCAACCGAAGACATAGGATAACCGGAATTCGGGGAAGGTGTTTTCAGACCATCACTCAGTGCAAGCTGTATTGCACCTGCGGGATTCACCCTTTTGTAGGACTTCAAAGAAAAACCTACTATAACAGATCCCAGGAAGATAAAGAACATGGAAAGACGTGCAGGTATCCAGTTGAACACATCATCCAGTCTTGCAGAGAACCAGCCCATCTGAAGATGGCGTTCATCCTTATATCCGACCATGGAATCAAGCGTGCTGGTGGCTTTGAAAATATAAGCTGCAATCAGTCCATAGGGACCGAAAACCGCATAGAACAATAATGGTGTAAGGATGCCGTCCACAAAATTCTCGGAGACGGTTTCTATTATTGCAGAGGATATATGGTTCTCATCAAGTTTTGAGGTGTTCCGGCTTACATACATTGACAGGCCCTGACGGGCTTCGTCCATTTTACCAGTCTCCAGCTTGCCTCTGATCTCCTGGGCAGCCTCAAAAAGACATCTTACAGAAAAAGTTGCCTTTAGGAAATAGGCTGCTATAAAGATGCTTATTATCCTGGGTATTGCTTCAATGCTGAACAGCAGCAGGACTGCATATGCTATGGCTGCGGCAAAGGTGATAGTTACCAGTGCCATCAAAACCCCATAGGCTTTCCGGTATTCAGAAGGTGCAGCCTTTTTTAGTTTTCCTATCAGGTTTCCCATCCACACGACCGGATGGACCGCAAAAGGTGGTTCGTTCAGAGCCAGGTCCAGGAAAAAGGCAAGAAAAAGGATTACCGCAAGTTCTTCTGGTACAAGCTGCACTGGCAGGATCATAACCTGGTCTCCAGGGCGTTTTTCCAGGCTTTCTTTATGCTCTTTTCATTCCGTCCTTCTTTAACAAGAACAGAGAGCACATCATCAACCACTTCCGGCTTATGTACTATATCACAATAGAGGCAGCTCCATACCTTACCTCCCGAGGAACTCTCGATCCACTGGCCTCCGGTACGTTCATCTTCGCACGGATAGAAAGGACAGAAACATAAAGTGCAGTCCTGACCCTCAAAGTGACAGGGATAATAATCACAATCTGTATTGCTGCCAAGCCTTCCGCAATCAGCGGCCTTTTCAAGGTTGGCATCGAGCATGGCTTCGGCCTGTTCCCTTCCCCATTCGCTTATTACCTGCTTTATAGTCTGCAGTATACGATCATTCTCTTCCCGTGTCCTGACAGCAACCCTGATATAATCATCACCGATCTCCTGGAAGGAACTGCAGTCACGTATAAGCACTCCATGTGATGCCATGCGTTGTGCCAGTTCGGTGGAGTTCATGGAGAATTCCGAAATATCTACGAAAATATAATTGACACTGCTCTTAAAGGGCTTGAATCCGCGACGGTTAAGCTTCTGAGTAAGATAATCCCTTTCTGTCTCGATAAGTTCCCTTGACTCAACTAAATATCTGCTGTTAACACCACCTTCCATTTTCAAGAGTGCGGTTGCAACATTATCCGCAATTGAGCCAAGATTCCATGAAAGTCTTGCGTTGTTCAAAACCTTTGCAAAGGAGGTGGAAGCTATACCGAAACCCATTCTGATACCTGGAATTGCAAATGCCTTTGTAAGGGATCGCTGTATGAAAAGATAATTGTTGGCTTCGACCATGTCCGCAACACTCTGGTCCGGGTCTGCAAGTTCTATGAAAGCCTCGTCCACAAACAGCAGCGTATCATTTCGGGCACATTTTTCTGCTATATCTGCTATCTGCTCCCTGGTAAAAAGCTGCCCTGTGGGATTATTGGGATTACAGACGAACAAGATCTTTGCATCCCCAAGGATATCTCCGTTAAGAGAAAGAAGATCCTGTTGACGGATATATTTTATATTAGCACCAAGCACCCTGCACTGTACCTCATACTCACTGAAGGTGGGCTGGGGAATAAGGACAGAGTCCCCTTCCTCGATCACACATTCCGTAACAAGCCGGATTATCTCGGTGGATCCGTTTCCGGGAATGATATTTTCGGGAACTACACCCATACCAGTAAATTCCGCAGCAGCTTTTCTGTACTCAAGATAACGATTGTCAGGGTACTGCTCCATTTTTTCAAGTCCCCTGTCAAGTAACAGGTTAAGATCAAGTCCGGTATAAGGATATTCGAAAGGCGTGCCAAAAGGATTCAGGCTTGCGCTTGCGTCAAGTATCTCATCCTCAGGAATGCAATATTCCTGGGAGCTTTTTCGGATCAGTCCTCCGTGAGCGCCTGGCTCAAGTGCAAGGAGATATTCTTTTACCGGGATAGGTGCTGTATTTTCGGACACGATAATCACAAACTGTAGTTTATTGGACCTATATTAACTTAATCAATTAAATGATATGTAAAGGGAGTCTGGCGACTAGAGGAGTGGTTTGATCACTTCTCTCCAGGCCTTCAGGATATTCTCGTCGGTGTCCCCCTCATCCATGAGGACATCAAGTATCTTCTTTGCTGTCTTTGGCTGGTGCAGGAGAGTACAGTTCTCACAGCTCCAGACCTTACCGCCTGTGGCGCTGTCTATCCAGAAACCGCCTGTTTTCTCGTCCTCGCAGGCATAGAAGGGACAGAAGCAGAAGGTGCAGTCCTGACCCTGGAAATGACATGGATAGTAGCTGCATGTTCCCCGGCTTGATACCGTTTTTTCAGGATGCTCTATGGTTTCCTCAAGCTGTTCCCTTGCAGCTTCCCTGCTGGATTCGGCGTATACGTCATCAAGGTTTCCGATTAGTTTTTCAAAATCCTCCCTTGAACGTACTGACAGACGGAAATAGCGCTTTTCTCCTCCAAAGAAATCACTGCATTCACGTATCAGTACCCCATGCTTTGAAAAGCGATCCACGAAACGCTCAGAGTCCATGAAATGCCCGTCCATGTCCACAAGTATATAATTGGCACTGCTTTCAAGGACTTTAAAACCATAAAGGGCAGAAATACGCCCTGCAATGTATTCTCTTTCTTTACTTATGAATTCCCGTGATCTCTGAAGATAGCTGCTTTCAGGGCCGCCCTCCATACTCAGAACACCTGTTGCAACAGACTCGGTCAGTGCACCGATATTCCATGAGAGCCTGGCGGAGTTCAGCCTATCAGCCATGGCCTTTGAAGCTATCCCATAGGAGAACCTGATTCCGGGCATGGAAAAAGCATTCGTTACCGAGCGAAGTACGATCAGATAGTCATTATCAAGGGCAAGATCCGCAACACTTTGCGCGGGATCCGAGAGTTCGATAAAGGATTCGTCAACTATCAGGAGGGTCTGATGTTCTGCGCATTTTGAGGCAAATTCCCGCATCTCTTCCCGGGATGCAAGCTTCCCGGCAGGATTGTTAGGATTCGAGAAGAAGATCAGCTTTGATCTCTCAATCGTCCTTTTAGGAATCCGTAGCATCTCATCCAGTGCCATCTTCTGGGGAACTGTTCCGAATGTCCTGCATGAGTGATGATATTCAAGCGGGCATGGCAGAGGGACTATTACCTTTTCCCCTTCCTCCAGCGTACACTCAAGTATAAGCCGGAGCAGTTCGCATGTACCATTACCCGGAACTATGTTGGCATAAGCTATGCCTTTTCCGAGGAAAGCTGCGGCAGCTGACCTGAGTTCAATATAACGGTTATCAGGGTACTGTTCCAGCTTCGCTGCAGCTATATTACGAAGATTTTCGATATCAAGGCCGCTTCCTTCATAGTTGAAAGGGTTTCCAATCGGATTGAGGCATGAGCTGAAATCAAGAATATCTGATTCCGCAATATCCAGTTCTTCTGAGGCTTTATCAAGCTGCCCTCCGTGCTCACAGGTGGACATATCCAGCAGATAACGTTTAACTGGAAGCTTTTTATCATCTTCAGACACAATAATCAACAACTGTGTATGCAAAGGACCTATATTAATTTATTCAAGTTCAGTTGCGCTTTGATAAAAGAAAAGAGTTTTGCACGAAATTATTGTTTGTATCGCAGATAAATTAATTACAGTGAATGACCAACAGAATAATTGTTTTAGTCTCAGTTCTAAAAACAGATCCGGAGAAAAAAGGAATGGCAGATGAGATTGACTATGAGATAATAGGTAATGATATGCAGATCGTGGAGATCGAACTTGATCCAAGCGAGTCTGTCAGGGCTGAAGCAGGTGCCATGTTATACATGGGACCCGGAGTAAAGATGCAGACCTCGACAGGAGGAGGGCTGCTTAAAGGTCTGAAACGTGCTTTCAGCGGTGAGAGTTTCTTTATTACCAGCTTCACGCACGAAGGACAGGGTAAGGGATACGTGGCCTTCAGTGCTCCGTATCCCGGCAAGGTCATCCCGATAGATCTGGCAAAACATGGCGGACGTTTCCTGTGCCAGAAAGACTCTTTCCTTTGCGCAGCCAAGGGAATAGAGATTGAGGTTGCCCTGACAAGAAAAATAGGTGCAGGTCTGTTCGGTGGAGAAGGCTTTATCCTGCAAAGACTCACGGGTGACGGACTGGCATTTGTTCATGCCGGTGGTACAATCATTGAGAAAGAGCTTCAGGCAGGAGAGACACTCAGGGTGGATACCGGCTGTCTTGCAGCATTCTCGGACAGTATCGATTACGACATACAGATGACAGGCGGTTTTAAGAATGCGCTGTTCGGAGGAGAGGGCCTTGTGCTTGCAGTCCTGAGGGGACCCGGAACCGTCTATCTGCAAAGCCTGCCGTTCTCACGCCTTGCAGACAGGGTGGTTGCCGCAGCAAACTTCCAGAACAGGGGTGAATCAAAAGGTGCAGCCGGAATAGGTGAGAATGCGCTGGGCTCACTACTTGGCGGGGATAATTCCTTCTGAGGACAAAATTCATATTGACGGAAAATGCAGGTTAGCATATGAGAATATTTGCAATTTCAGACCCACATGGTAACTATTCAGCGATCAGAACCCTACTGGAGAAAGCCGGGAAAGTTGACGCTGTGATGATAGCAGGGGACCTGACAAACTTCGGACCTGTTGAAAAGGCACATGATCTGATCGACATCTTTGACAGCGAGGTCATGGCAGTTCCTGGAAACTGTGATCCTGCGGAGATACTAGAAGTACTGGAGAACTCACCTGCCATCAACCTGCATAACCGTTCAATGACATTTGATGGGGTAACTTTTGTGGGGATTGGCGGATCCAACCCGACACCTTTCTGCACTCCGTTCGAGATAGAGGAATGTGATATCGGGAAGGGACTGGAAGAAACAATGGCTAAAGCCCAAAAAGGCGAGAATCCTGTCGTGCTGCTGACCCATGCACCCCCATACGGAACACTGGATATGGTTGGGGATGCGCATGTGGGATGCAAGTCCATTGCAGACTACCTGGGCAAAGTGGACCTGATAGTCTGTGGACATATACATGAGGCCAGGGGTACTGAAACAGTCGACGGAACCGTCGTAGTGAACCCCGGAATGGCGGCAAACGGCTTTGCTGCTCTGGTCGAATTACGGATGCAGGAAGAAGGACTTAATATCGATGTCAGTTTTCTTGATGTCTGATTGGAAATTGTTATAACTTTACAAATCTATTTTAAAATGGTGATATCATGAATCTCAGGATATTTGTTATATTTCTTTTACTGGCTTCTCTGATCGTTGCAGGTTGTGTTACAGACGAAGAGAATGGCGGAGTTGATGATGAGAACATCTCAGGCGATAACCAGACCGATGCAAACGGAGAAGATAATGCGACCAATGACATGGATGATGAGACCGATGTCATGGACAATGAGACAACCGACATGGATAATGAAACGCCGGTTGTTGATGAAACAGACACAGAAACCGAGGAAGGCAGCGGAGTCACTGTTATCGAATCCACAGGCCCGAAGACATATACTGTGACGCTCAAGAATTTCCTGGCACAGCCCGGCAATCTGACCATAAACCAGGAAGATAGTGTTTTCTGGATCAATATGAACCAGCCCACACGGACTTTCACTCTGGTAAGTGAAGAAGGTCTGTGGGAAAACAAGCCTCTGACCTACAGAAGCAGCTTCACGTACAAATTCAATGAAACCGGCACCTACAATTACCATATACTGGGCTGGGAAGAGAGGATGAAGGGGACCATTACAGTTAAATAAAAAAGCACCTTCTGAGACCGCATGAATATACGGGCTGTGAAAGAAGGAAAAACCGAGGTGCTGGTCCCGGTACATGAGGAAGGAGTCTCATTCCCTCCCTCGGCAGCCCCAGTTTTCTATAATCCGGCCATGGAACTCAACCGTGATATTTCCGTGGCTGCAATTTCTGTTTTTGCAAAAATACTTAGTGAAAGGCGCAATATTCCTGTTGAGAATATCAGGTATCTTGATGCACTTGCAGCTTCCGGTATAAGAGGTTTGAGGATTGCGAATGAGGTGGGAGTCCATACGACCTTGAATGACTGGAGTGAGGATGCCTTTGAGCTTATTGAGCGTAACATCGAATATCTCGGTTTACATGACAGGATTAATGCAAGCCGTAAGAATGCAAATGTTCTGATGCATGAAGAGCGGTTCAATATTGTGGATATAGACCCGTTTGGAACACCTGCTCCTTTCCTGGCAGCTGCTGCACGCTCTGCAGTTCATCTTCTTGCTGTGACAGCAACGGATACGGCTCCTCTCTGTGGTGCCCATCTGAATTCCGGCATTCGCAAGTACTCCGCAGTACCTCTGAATAACGAATACCATGCAGAGATGGCAGTGCGTATACTGCTTGGTAAGATCGCACGGGAGCTTGCAGCCAGGGACAGATTCATGAGACCACTGCTTTCACATGCTACCAGACATTACGTACGTACTTACCTGGAAATCGGCAACGGTGCGAAAAAAGCTGACAGGATGCTGGAGCAGGTGGGATACATCTCACATTGTCCATCCTGTGACTTCAGGGAAACTCATGCAGGTATTGCTGTACACATTGCCAGTGAATGTCCACGGTGCTCATCCGAAACACAGCTCGCAGGTCCCCTATGGCTTGGTAAGTTGCATGAGACGGATTTTTGTGGTGATATTCTGAAGGAGCTTGAAAAAACGGAATCAGGAACAAAAGAACAGGCAAAGAAGATCATTGAACTGTGCAGGGATGAACTGGATATACCTGTTTTCTATGAGCAACATCTTCTGTGCAAGAGGCTGGGTGTTTCCGCATCGGGCATCAATGAGCTCATAGATACTCTCAGAAGCTGCGGATTTGCTGCTTCAAGGACACATTTCAGTGGTACTTCTTTTAAGACCGATGCAGAGCTCGATGAAATTGAAAGTATAATTTCCATGCTCCGATAGACATATATACTATTTTTAGGTATAGATATATACATTAATATATAATAGAGGATCTAATTATCATTATAAACTAATTACATTATTTCCTATTTTAGGATTGAAGGGGAAAACGATGACAAAAGAATATGCAGAACAACTTTTTTTGCAAGAGAAACCGGTTCTTGCACTCCTTGCGATATGGTCTTTCCAGAAGACATATGCATCTGTTATAACCAAGGAAATAAATTCGACTTTTGCCCATACAACAAAGATCCTGTCAAAAATGGAAGATCATGGTCTTGTTCAGTTCTCAGTCGAAGGTCGCGTAAAATACGTGGAGCTGACCGAACATGGCTACAAAGTTGTAGACGCATTAAAGGATCTGATCATTGCACTCGAAGGCGAGATGTCAGAGAGCCTGGAAGAAGCTGAAGCAGAGAACGATCCGTCAGCAGATATTGATTCAGACACCATACACGACAGGATAGAAAGGCTGTACACCAGCATAAGCTCGATCTATAATGAAGTGCAGAACAACGGTTCTGACTTTGCTTCCGTACAAAGGAAGATAGGGCCTTTCAGTCGTGACATCCAGCTTCTCATCAGTGCCATCGAACAGTCCGAAGATGACATAGACGATGATTCACTGGACAAATTGTCCGAGATGCAGGATATGTTCGACAGTGTTATGAAGCAGAAAGTCAAAACCGGTTGATCATGATAGGCTTACAATTACTTATCAAGATCTACGGCAATACGGAACGTGCAATACATTCGGCACAGGTTCTTATAGATAATGAACTAAAGGACCTCGATGCATCAGCCACTTATTCTGTTTCTGAAGACGGCTGGCTGGCTCTGGAGATCTCCGGTGAGGATGAGGAGTTCGCAGCAAATTTTCTTGCAGACAAGTATGGCAGACCTGTAAAAGAAGTAAAATCAGGAGATGTCTGCAAAGGCTTTATACGCCGGATAGAGGATGATCGCATAGTGATTGATATCGGCGAACTTATAACCATACCTGAAAACAGGCTAGGGGTATTAGGAACAGGCAATACCCGTCAGATAGCAGCACGTTTTGGCCTGATCGGTCATCTGCCTGTTGAGATCGAGATCGAGAATGTTGACGAACTTCTTGGAACATTCACAAAAAAACAGGTGGACACCCTGTGGGACTGGAAGAAATCCGGCTATGACCATGTTATTGCAAATGCCGTTACCCGTTCGGAACTCAAGGCTGCAATAAAAAGAACAGGCCATGCCAGGGATATCTTCGGGATCGAACGTCTTGGTCTCATGGAGCATATCATCACCTGCCGTGAAGATACAGAGGGACCGGGCATAGTTTCAGCTATCGGAAGTTTTGTCAGTGGAGAGCTGGGAGTAATAAAGGCTTCCTGAACTATTTCATTATAAGTATACAGGGATCGCAGTTGTGATTGCAGGAAGATAAGTTTTCCATGGTGCAATCTATTGCGAACTTGTCACTGAAAACTCCTTCAAAGACACCTTTTACGAAGGTGCACAGGACTTTGGTTTTGATCGGAAGTGACCTGCATCCAAAGAAATCGTGAACCTCAAGCTTCAGGGGTTCTTTACTCAAAACAGAAAATTTACCGATGTCATTTTTTTCCCAGAACTCTTCCATTTCCTCAAAAAGCTCATCAGGTTCCGTTGATTTTAAATTATGCGCAAAACTCTTGCCAATGTCCCGGCCGATATTGCGCATGATTGGATCGCAGTTTATCCCGTTGGCGAGAAAACCGTACTGTACTGCATGGAAAACGCATAAGAGACTGCCGAATTTCGGGAAATCGGTGGAAGATATTAGATCCAGCATGTCAAGATAGTGTTTGAGCCCTGGTTCCTGTGAGCACGCAACATAGTGACATTTCAGAGAATATATCTTCTTGCGCCTGTCATCAGGATCCACCTGCTCATTCAGCAGGCTGCAGGATCTGAGGTCTTTGAGATGAACAGAGATAGTAGCTTTAGCCTTCCCGGTGTGGTTAACTATTTCATCAAAGGACTTTGATCCGTTTTTCAAAAATTCCAGAATCTGTATCTTGACAGAACCGTTCAACGCAATGAAACCCGCTTCTGTGGAAAAGATTGCAGTACTGTCTCCATTATTCATGCAGTACTTAATTAATAGACAATGTATATAAATGTTCGCTGCCTAACGAATAAATACTTGAAAAGCATTTAAACCTACCTTAAAAAACACAATTCGGATCTAATTGATGAGCATGACAAAAGTTGTCAGTGTGCGCGCAGATGCGGCGGAGGACCTCAGGCAGGATCTTCTGGAAAACGGCCTGATTGACCTTGATCGCAAGATAAAGAAAAAGACGATCAACGGACAACTCTTCCTCGAAATCCCGGTGAAAGATCAGGTAAGAGGAATAGAAACCTTCGAGCAGGAAGACCCCGAATACTACAGGAAAACAAAATCCTTCAAAGAAACACTATGCGGACTGATGCCTCCTGAGTATATCAAGCTGGCACCGTCAGGATGGCAGATACTCGGGGATATCATCGTTGTCAGTATTGATGCCCGTATTGAGAATCATAAACATCTGATCGCTGAGAAGTTACTCGAGTTCTATCCTTCATCCAACACCGTTGTAAGAGACCTCGGTATAGAGGGGCAGCTCAGACAACCGAAAAGAGAGATACTTGCAGGCTCGTCCACTGAAACCGTACATAAAGAAAATGGATGTTTGTTCAAGCTTGATGTCACGAAGGTAATGTTCTCAAAGGGAAACCTTTACGAGAAAAAGCTTATGAGCAGCGTGGGTTCCGACGAAACGATAGTTGATATGTTCGCTGGCATAGGATACTTTTCAATTCCCATCGCAGTGCATGCAAAGCCGCGTAAGATAATCTCCATTGAACTGAATCCGGAATCTTTCGCATATCTAAAGGAAAATGTTTCACTGAATCATGCAGACGACATTATTGAAGCCAGAAACGGGGACTGTGCCGAGCTTACGCCGGAAAATGTCGCAGACAGGGTAATCATGGGCTATGTGGGCACAACACACCATTATCTTGAATACGGCCTTCGTGCTATCAAACAGAAAGGAGGGATGCTGCATTATCATGAGACAACACCTGAATCCCTTGTATTTGACAGGCCGGTGTCCCGTATAAAAGAGGCGGCTTTAAGTGAGGGGAGACGGGTTGAGATAAAGGATTGTCGCAGGGTCAAGAAGTATTCGCCTGGGGTCTGGCATGTTGTTGTGGATGCGTGGATAAATTAGATTAAAATAAAAAAATATGATCTGTACAAAGAATTAAACTTCCAGCAACTCATTTGTCAGATCAGCATCGATAATGTAATCAAAATCGATGGTTTCAGTCCAGTTCATCTTCTGGAAAACAGACTGGAAGCAGACACCGATTATGAGCTTTTCATCTGAACCATCAAGTATCCGATCTGTCATCTCCTTCATCTGTTCGGCTTCTATTCCGGTTTTTGGCATTGCCAACCCTCCCAGGAGTACAACAGTATCTGCATGAGGATTAGTGGAATCACCAACCTGCATTCCATGTGATGTTGAAACAATTGATCTTGCTTCCTCGAATTTCAGGTCAGGGATGAATGCCATTTTTTTATCGGTTTTTCTCAGAACAAATGCCATCAGCTCTGCAAAGGGAGTACAGAAACCGGCAGTTCCTACAAAAGTTATCTTCCCGGATTTATCGACAAGTTTTCTGAACTCGGTCAGCTGACCGCCAATGCCTTGTGAGGTATTAATCGTTTTCATTATTCCACCCAAAAAAACTAGAAAAAAGAGTACAACCTATTGGTTGTACGTTGAGAATATACTTTTTTAAAATCAGACTTCCTTGACACCAAAGGATTCGAGCAGAATGCCAGGGTTGATCCTTCCGCTTGTGAATGACTTCTTGGTCTTCCTGTCGTTGATGGTGATCTTTGCGGGTGCGAACATTCCTGCATCCACCTTGAAGAAGTCGAATCCTGCTTCCTTGAATGTGGTATAGAATGGTTTTCCGAAATCCCTTGAGGTTGTGGATGGTGCTTTCTTAACGTAGTCTTCAAGCTTGTCTGCATCTCCGTACTCAACGGTGTAGTAGGTCTCACCGCAGTAGATGATACAGTCGTTGGTTGAACCCATGCACTTTGTGTCATCTCCTACAATAGGTGCGATCGGTGCAACTCCGAAACCACTCTGGATTGTGTTGATATCGTAGCCGATGGATTCGAGCTTGTGGATACCGGTCTCAACGATACGGGCGGAGATCTGTACACTGCCTGCAATGGAAGCTGTAGGTGCAACAGCAATGTAAACATTCTCAGTGTCTACACTGCAGTGCTTTGCGATGTACTCGACTACTTCCTCGTTCGGAAGCTCACTGGATTCCATTATAAGTACAGCGAACTCGGAATCATCCTTGTAACCTATCTCTTCATAGAGCTCCTTTGGCTTGAGACCAAGAGCCCTTGCAGGACCTGAACCCATTCCGAAGTACTTGCCTACTGCAATTCTCCATCCGGCATACTGTGATGCCATACATGCAATTGTGGGGTGGTCTGTTGCTACCTGTATTGCAGGAACAGGAAGTCCGTCGAGATCGAACTTGGTGTAGCTGAGGTCTGCAAGGTCTGCAAGACAAAGACGTGACAGATACATTCCTGCATCATAGCCACCTTCCATGTTTACACCACAGTCAATGATGGTTGCACCATTTTCAAGTTCTGTGGATTTTACCTTAAGGTCCTCTTCCCAGTCGAGCATCTCATCAATAATAGCAAGTCCCTTTTCGTTGACACTTATCACGTTTATCACTCTTATGCAGTTAATCGAGTGTCATTAGGCAGGGGAGAATATATAAGTTTCGAAAATAGAGTCGATAGTAAGCAATATTTTACTTATATCGCAAAAATAGCTTCCGCAGGGTTCCGGATTACTGGGCTTTTTTGAGCGTGAGCCAGAAAACACTCCCCTGACCATCAGGGTTGTCGATAACACCGACCTGCTCATTATGCAGATCCACTATTCTCTTGACAATGGCAAGACCAATACCGCTGCCCCTAATGTTTTCCTTGTGCAGGCGCTTGAAACGCTCGAAAACCGCCAGTTTGTCCTTGTCAGGTATGCCATCGCCCTGGTCTATGAAACTGACCTTCCACTTGTCACCTGTATCATCGATACATATCCTTACCTGACTATCATCAGCAGTGTACTTGACTGCATTTGAAAGCAAGTTACTGAATACCCGCTCTATCAAAGGATTTGCCATGGCAGGATATTCCTCCGCAAAGGAAGTATCCATCTCAAGACTCTTATGATCTATATCAAGAGCAAAGTTCTCAATGGACTCCTCCAGCAGAGACGCAAGATTCACTCTCACGAATCCGATCTCTTCCATAGATTCCAGTTTTGCAAGCTGGGCAGCACCCTCGATCAGATCAATTAGCTTGGTGGTTGACTCGTTGATATTGTTTATTATATGCTTCTTCCTTTCATCCATCTCAAGCTCTATCAGGATCTCAGTGAACGACCTGATAAGACCTGCAGGATTCAGGAGATCATGGCGCATGATATCGGTGAAAAGATCCTTGAGCTCATTGGAACGTTCCAGCTGGCTGGCATAGTCCTGTAGCTTGATCTCAGCTTCCCGCCGTTCGGTTATATCCTCACCTGAAATAAGGATGTGCGTGATATTTCCGTCTTCATCCCTGAGTACGGAATCATACCACATGAAATACCTTTCTTCACCACTACCGATGATAAGAGGGTACTCATGATATTCGTCAACCCTGATCATGCCCCTCATGAGTTCATCATAAGTCTTTCTTACATGATCAGCGAAATTTTCCGGTACAAAAGAACTTATCCAGTTAGTGTTGAGCACCCTGTCCTTTCTGTATTCAAGAAAATCCGAACCTTTTTTGTTAATATGAATAAGATTGTAGTTTTTATCAAGGACAGCTATAAGCACACCCACATAATCCAGATAATCATAGGCCTTGTTACGGTCTGTGAGCAGATCATCATGCTGCTGCTTGATCCTCAAAAGTGAAGATATCTTCTTATCGAGCTCGAACTTTCCCACGGGTTTTTTCAGAAAATCGTCTGCTCCAGCTTCAATACCCTTATTATGATCATCCTTGGAAGTCAGTGCAGTGACCATGATAATGGGGATGAAATTCATTTTATAGTCGTTTCTGATGACACGGCAGACCTCGTAACCGTCCATCTCGGGCATCATCACATCCAGCAGGATCAGATCGGGATTCTCATTCTTCACCTTTTCCAGCGCATCTTTACCATTATATGCGGAAATGACATCATACTCATTACTAAGGTACGCGCGCATAAGCTCAACGTTTAATACCTCATCGTCAACTACGAGTATTTTGTTCCTGGTCGCAGGCGTCATATGATTTTATAGTATAATTTCAATTTTATATAAAACTACCTGTATTTTGTGCACTTGAATTTATTCAGACCAGTAAAGACTTTAATTTACAGAAGGAAGAGTCTGTTTTTATCCGAAGAAAATGTGAAAGCATGCACAACCAACAACCGGCTGTCATGCCTGCCTGTGCAGAGTCAAAATCTATCGTTGATTTTATTCAATAAGATATGTAACCTCGACGGAGATGGAAACAGTTGACTCACCCGGCTGAATGGGAGTGGATGCTGCTTCCTCGGTCGGAACTTCCGCTGCATCATAATAGACTATCGGTCCGTTGTTGTCATTTAGTGACGAGGACTGTACACCAATTACTTCAACATTCAGGTTTTCGGCAAGTATAGTGGCTTTTGAAGATGCATCTTCGACCGCTGATGCGATCAGTTCTTCCCTGAAATCCTCTTGCAGCTCATCTGATGCCGAAAAGGAGATACTTCCTATATTGTTTGCTCCCGCATCTGCAGACCTGTCAATAATCTCGCTCAGGTTATCGAGGTTCGTGGTTCTTACCTGTACACTGTTGGAAGCCGAATATCCCTCTATGCTTCGTGTACCATCATAATTATAGACCGGATTCACAGACACGAAAGATGTCTGGATCTCATTATCCTCCAGACCGATGGCCTTGAGTTCTGCAATAACATCACTCATAATAGCAGCATTGTCGTTTGATGCTTCATCTGCAGTTTCAGCCTGCACTACCACACCTATGTTCATTGTTGCAGTATCGGGCACAACCCTTTTTTCCGCATATCCGCTGGTATGAATGGTGTGTTCAATATCTTCCTGTATCGCTTCCTGCGAACTGGCATACTGCGATGCTGCCATGAATATAAGAGCAACTGAGAGCGCAATTACCAGATAGTATAGTTTATTGTTCGAATTTTCTTGTGACAACTACAACCCCACCAAATTTATTTCAATATTCGATTTGGTCTGTAACTTTATATGTTTATCCTGAGGTTCGATTATTAAAATTTTTTATGGAACAGTTTCTCTGCTTCCACCAGGAAGAATACGGAGCTTGATATCAGTATAATTACCATCCAGTCAGTGATCTCCAGAGGAGCCGTGCTCATAACTCCATTCATGAAACCATTGTAGGTTATAAAGAGCTGCAATAGAATTACCAGAAATACTCCGCCCAGCATTATGCGGTTAGAGAATATTCTCGTGATGACGTTCTCATAAATGGATTTCGAGTTGAAAAGATAGAATATCTCAAAGAAGACTATCGTGTTCAGAACAATCGTCTGTGCCTTTGATACGTTTCCCTGCGTGCTCTCTATTTCAAAGAAATAAAGCAGGAAGCTTGCTATTACTATCAGCAGGGCTACAGTCACTATCCTGCGTTTTATTATGGGGAGAAGCAAAGGTTCATCAGGAGGACGAGGTTGCCTCATCAGAAGTTGTTTTTCCTTCGGTTCAAATACGATAGGAACACCCAGTCCTATGGCGGTCACAGTATTGATCCATAAAATATGAATAGGTAGCAGTGGAGGATCTGTGAACCCGAGGAAAACGGCAGTGATAATTATAAGCGCTTCAGAAGTGTTGGTGGGAAGTGTCCATAGGATTACCTTCTGTATCTTATCGTAGACATCCCTGCCTTCCTCTATGGCATTGACGATGGAAGCAAAGTTATCGTCCGTAAGTACCATATCCGAAGCTTCCTTGGCAACCTCAGTGCCCGATCTTCCCATGGCTATTCCTATGTCAGCTTTTTTAAGGGCCGGTGCATCATTGATGCCATCACCTGTTACAGCTACAACATTCTCTTTATCCTGTAGCAGACGCACTATCCTTGATTTATCCTCGGGTGATGTACGTGCAAAGACAGATACCTTTTCAAGCTTTTCCAGGAGGTGTTCGTCAGACATACCATCAAGCTCGGACCCTGTAAGAGCACCTTCTGTGGTTATTCCGAGCTGCCCGGCAATGCTTCTGGCAGTCAGTACGTGGTCTCCGGTAATCATTATTACTCTTATGCCCGCACTGTTACACTTCTTTATGGCCCCTTTCACCTCCTCCCGGGGAGGGTCCATCATACCCTGCAAGCCAAGGAAGGTAAGATCATGAATATCTTCCGGAAGCAGTTCTTTTTTATCAGCTCCTGTGGGTTTACATGCCATCGCAATAACACGGAGGCCGTCAGATGCCATGGAAGATGCTTTCTGAAGTATCTGTTCAGAATCGAGCCTGACCTGCTTACGTCCGTCAAACTGTGAGTGGCACATACCGACGATCTTTTCAGGGGAACCTTTCACATATATGATATTTGAGTCCTCATTCATCTCATGAAGTGTCGCCATAAACCGATTTTCAGATTCAAAAGGTATTGAATCCAGTCTGGGAAGATGGAAGGAAGATACCTTAAGAGCTGATACCAGCAAGGCACCCTCGGTGGGGTCCCCATTGATGCCTCCTTTTTCCCGGATATAAGCATCATTGCACAGGGCTCCGGCCTTAAGGGTCTTTGCCAGAGAGGAAAAATCACTGGCATTTACCTGCCTGCCATCTAAAAAGAAATTCCCCTCCCTTGAATATCCTTCACCTGCCACATCAAATCTGCCTTCAGCAGTATAGACCGAAGTCACAGTCATCTGGTTCATTGTGAGCGTTCCTGTCTTATCGGAGCAGATGACCGTTGCCGAACCAAGCGTCTCTACCGATGGAAGGTTTCTTATGATGGCATTCCTGGAAGCCATCTGATTGACACCGATCGCCAGGGATATGGTGATAAGTGCCGGCAGGCCTTCAGGTATCGCCGCGACAGCCATGCTTACTGTTGCCAGAAAGATGTCCAGATTAGTAAAACCCTGCAACCTGCCTACAATATATGTGAGGATCGAAACAAAGGCGATCACAAAAAAAAGTTTTTTACTTAGACCATTTACGGTACGTGTAAGTGGAGTTGATATCTCACCGGATTCCTTGATTAGCTCGGATATTTTACCGATCTCGGTATCTTTACCTGTAGAAACAACCACGCCCATACCAGTACCTTGCGTAATGAGCGTCGCAGAGAAAGCCATATTCTTCTGGTCTGCTATGGGTACGTCCTCATTGGGTATTACAGCATCATTCTTTTCAACTGCAGTGGATTCACCGGTGAGAGTGGATTCATCTATACGAAGGTTCTTGATCCGGAACAGGCGAAGATCCGCGGGTACCCTGGAACCGGCTTCAAGAAGAACAATATCCCCCATAACCAATTCCCTGCTGGGGATAAGCTCACGCATACCGTTCCTTAACACAGTGGCTTCAGGTTGCATCATCTTTACAAGCGATTCAAGCGCATTCTCAGCCTTGCGTTCCTGAACAAAACCGATGATCGCATTTGCAACAATAACACCAGTGATCACTGCTGAGTCTGCGTATTCCCCCAGGAAGAAGGTCACTATGGCTGCCACTATCAATATGTATATGAGCGGATTGGCGAACTGTTTAAGAAACATATAAGCAGGGCCATGTTTCTTTTCGGTTTCAACCTCATTGTATCCGTACTTTGACAGACGCAGTGAAATCTCATCCTCTGTGAGTCCCTCCTTTCCGGTTTCAAGAATATTGAAGGTCTCTTCTATGTCTGCACGATACCAGCTCAGCTCACTGTGCATAAAGAAAAATAGTCTTTCCCTGAATAAATTGTTTTGTGGGCTGCCAAAAACTAAAATAGATTGCAAACTGTATTTTATTTTATGAGTTCGACACACGATGATCTTGTAAAATCGCTTAACTCCAAACAGGAAGCATATGTAAATCTTGAATTGCCGGAACCGACAAATGGTCAATATCTCCTTGGTGTTTTCCACCTTGTTCCGGGAGGCAAATTCAACATACTGCAGGCAGCCGCAGAGGTTGCTGCCGAATCGTCCACGGGTACGAACTTCAAAGTAAACACTGAGACACCGTTCTCAAAAACGATGAATGCTCTTGTCTACCAGCTTGATCTTGAGCGCGAACTAGTGTGGATAGCCTACCCCTGGAGACTTTTTGACAGGGGAGGAAATGTGCAGAACATTCTTACCTACATTGTAGGGAATATTCTGGGAATGAAAGAAGTTGCAGCCCTGAAATTACTTGATGTCTGGTTCCCACCATCCATGCTCGAACAGTATGACGGTCCGAGTTATACAGTAGATGCCATGAGAGAATACCTGAACGTACACGACAGACCTATCCTCGGCACCATAGTTAAACCCAAGATGGGACTCACATCTGCCGAATATGCTGAAGTATGTTATGATTTCTGGGTAGGAGGCGGAGATTTTGTCAAGAATGATGAGCCGCAGGCAAACCAGGATTTCTGTCCTTATGACAAAATGGTCAGCCATGTCAAAGAAGCCATGGATAAGGCAGTAAAAGAGACAGGTAAGAAAAAGGTCCACTCATTCAATGTCTCAGCCCCTGATTTTGATACCATGATCCAGAGATGTGAGATGATCATCAACGCCGGCTTCGAGCCAGGCAGCTTTGCATTCCTGATAGACGGTATCACTGCCGGCTGGATGGCCGTACAGACCCTCAGGAGAAGATATCCCGATGTGTTCATTCACTTCCACAGGGCAGGCCACGGAGGTTTCACCAGACCTGAGAACCCCATCGGATTCTCGGTACTTGTCCTGTCCAAGTTTGCAAGACTTGCAGGTGCTTCCGGAATTCATACCGGTACTGCAGGTGTCGGAAAGATGAAGGGAACACCAAAGGAAGACATCGTCGCGGCACACGAGATCCAATATATGAGCTCGGAGGGTCATTTCTTCAAACAGAGCTGGTCCAAGATCCCTGTAAGCGATAAGGATGCCATAAACCTTGTGAACGAAGACATGGCACATCACGTAATCCTTGAGGACGACAGCTGGAGAGGTATGAAAAAGTGCTGTCCCATCGTTTCAGGAGGGCTTAATCCTGTGAGACTCAAACCTTTCATTGATGTGATGGGTAATGTGGATTTCATAACAACAATGGGATCCGGTGTGCATGCCCACCCCGGCGGAACCCAGGCAGGTGCCAGAGCCCTTGTACAGTCATGTGATGCCTACCTTAAGGGCATGGATATTGAAGAATATGCAAAAGAACACAAGGAACTTGCCGAGGCGATCGAATACTTTACAAAGGCATCAAAGGATGCCATGTAATCCATTTTAGTTAAAGATTGTATTCTGAAATTAAGAAGAGAGAGGAAAGCAAAAACGAGTGCTTTCCCTTTATTTCGACAATAACCCTGTTTTGACAATAACCCCGTCCCGAAGGGACATAACCCCACTCGCTCATACTCCACTAAAGATGAATGCTGAAAAGAGGAACATTAACAGGTTGTTTTTCATGAGGGAATGAGGCATTATAAGTCTGTTAATGCTCCTTTTGTTTATCGTTTTTATCAGCATTTCCGATCAGTCCATATCGTACCACCGAATGGCCTGCAACCACCCTGATATACAGGTTATGTGACTGCAAGTCAAAGTATTAATTTGAACTATATAAATATATCTATACTATGATATATGTTGAGTATCATTATGATGAGGTATGAACACAAAAAAGGAGCTATCGCTCACCAGTATTCTGAAAAAAAGAAAATAAAACCAGAAATGTTTATTCCAGTTTTCTTATAAGATATTCCTTGAACAGAGAATAATCAGTGCTAAGAGAATCCATAAATTCTTCCCCTGCCTCGGTTCTCTTCAGGCTCTCGGGAAGTTGGGGCTCGACTCCTATGACCGCCTTTACTTCTTCAGGGAATTTTGCAGGATGAGCGGTCTCCAGAGTTACTGCAGGAGTGTTATCACCTGTCTTTTCCCTGTAATCCCTTAAGCCCTTGATTCCCACAGCACCATGTGGTTCTATCATTATGCCGTATTCATCATAGAACTCCTTCATAACTGCCCGGGTTTCCGCGTCTGTGACCGATATCGAGAATATGTCCTGCCTGAGTCTTTCCATATCCGGCATCTTATTGATCCTGCCCTGCTCATCCATTTCACCACCGTAGATCGCTATAAGTCTTGCAAGATTACTTGGGTGGCCTACGTTCATGGCATTGGAAAGACAGTTCTTCGAGGGAACGATTTTTGCATACTTGCCTGTACCAAGGAAAGAGGGAACCTCGTCATTCTCGTTCACAGATGCCAGTATCCTCTTAACAGGTACACCCATTCTTTTTGCCAGTACACAACCCATCATATTACCGAAATTGCCTGAAGGTATGGAAACTATCAGTTCTTCAGGGTAATCCCTCAGTTTGAGGTAGGCATAGAAATAATAGATCGACTGGGGTACAAGGCGCCCGATATTGATAGAGTTTGCAGATGAGAGGTTCAGGTGTTTGAGATCCCCGTCGGCAAATGCCTGTTTAACCATTGCCTGACAGTCATCGAACTTCCCGTCAATCGACAATGCGCTGATGTTCTTATTCAGAGTGGTCATCTGCTTGCGCTGGCGGTCGGATACCTCGCCGGTCGGGAACAACACAATGACCCGGATATTGTCAAGTCCATAGAATGCATGAGCCACCGCGCTTCCGGTATCTCCCGAGGTCGCTGTGAGAATGGTCAGCTCTCTGTTTTCTTTCTTGAGGTAGTACTGCATGAGCCTTGCCATCATACGGGCTGCAAAGTCCTTGAATGAGGCAGTGGGACCCCTGTCAAGTCTCATGATGTAAGTGATATCATCCACTTTTTCCAGCGGGACTTCATAGTCATAGGCATCATAGGTGATCTCCTTCAGTGACTCTTCATCGATCTCACCCTCGAGGACCTTTCTCAATACCTGATAAGCAATTTCAGGATATGGTTTATCCTTCAGTGAAGTAAGCTCTTCCTCTGTAAATACTGGCAGTGTCCCTGGCATGTAAAGACCCCTGTCCGGGGCAAGTCCTGCAATGAGTGCGGTTTCAAAACTTACTTCTTCCGCCTGGAGATTGGTGCTGTAGAGTTTCATGTTTATCAAATACCGGCTTTATTTCTCTGGTCAGAAAAAAAGACCAGCTGCAACCTGTTCTATGAAGGTTCCTTGAATGCCTTTTTTGTAGTACATGGCAGAATTCATTTATGAGCTTTTCTATAAAGACGCGGTTTTTCTTTATTTTCCTTTATACAGAAAGATATCTTCTATTGTGCATTCGAAAAATCCTGCAAGCCTGAATGCAAGTTCCAGACTCGGGTCATATTTTCCCCTTTCTATAGCATTGATGGTTTGTCTTGTCACACCGACAGAGGATGCAAGTTCCTCCTGTGTAATGTCCCTTTTAGCACGCCAGACCTTGAGGCTGTTTTCCATAATGGCATCTCCATAAGTATATCACATCTTATTTCTGTACCAGTAGAAAAATGCTACATAGGAGACACCCGTAATGGCAAAAAGTAACCCGATCGCAGGTTGTGCCGGCAGTTGAATAGTGAAAATGCCGAGTACAGCAAACATAAAACCCTGAAGTATAAATGTTACCTGAAAAGTTCTGAAACTTGCCTTTTCGGCAATCCTGTAATCTCTTTCATCTTCCCGCAATTCACCACTTACTCTGCTCCTGTATTGCCATAATGTTATCAGAATAAGAGCGACACCGGCACCAATGAGCCCACCCATGGCCCCGGCTACACTCGTAACCCAATCCGGTTCATAGACGAGTACGTAAACTCCGCTTATAACTAAAACTATTCCGAATAGAATTGATATAATCTCTTGAGTTCTAATATGTATCACCATGTAAAGCATACTTTACATAATGTATATAAAACTTACCTTTATGTACACCTCAGCAGACATTGATTAAAGTGTGTATTAATGGTTCAAGATAAAAACAGCAAAAATTGCAGAAAGTACCGGTAAAAAAATAAAACGGAGGAAAATGAATTGTTTTCAGGCAAATTGCCTGAAATGAAGGTCAGATCAACGGAATCTTATTCCGTTGAATTCTGTCCTGTAATATCAAAGGCAAAGACGTCCGCATTCAGATTGCGCCTGTCTTCCCAGACCACAGTATCACCATATATCGCAGGATAAACCTGTCGTTCTTCATTTGTACTTACCTGGAACTCTTCGCCTGTTGTCAGGTCGAACATATAGATATCAGAGTTACCTACGATATCCCAGTTGGCATTACGCTCATCGGTCCAGACTATCCTGTTTTCATGAATTCTCGGAACAACCTGCCAGGAATCGTTAGTAGTTATCTGCATCTCTTCATGGGTCGTAGTATTATACATGTAGATGTTCTGATCAAAGGTGCGATCATCCATGTATACAACTCTGTCCTCATAGATATCAGGATACAGGGAAACGGATTCACTCGCTGTTATCTGCATCTCCTCTCCTGAACTGATATTGTAGATGAATATATCCCAGCCGCCGTTGCGGTCATCCATCCAGGCGATCTGGTCACCATAAATAGCAGGATACAACTGGTCAGATGCATTATCCGTTATCTGCTGCTCCTCACCGGTGGTCATGTTATACATGTAGATATCCCAGTTATCATTGCGCAGGTCTTCCCACACGATCCTGTCTTCATATATATCGGGCACTCTCTGATCGGAATCGTTTGTAATCACTGCTGATTCCTCCCCTGAAGACAGATTATGCATATAGATATCCCAGTTACCGTTACGCCAGTCCTCCCAGACAATTATATCCCCGTAAATGTGAGGAACTCGTTCCTCGGATGTATTTGTTGTTACCTGCATTTCCTCTCCGGATGTCAGGTTGTAAAGAAAAATATCTGAACTCTGGTTTCGAACGTCTGTCCATACTATGATGTCTTCATGAATATCCGGGAAATACTGATCCGACATATTGGAAGTGATCTGGTTTTCCGTTCCTTCAGCTGTCTGTGCCAGTGAGCTACCCATAGATGTTACTGACAGGATAGTCACAAAACAAAATATTATAATAATTTTTTTAGATATCATGTACTAGTTTCCCACATTCTCTAAGCCCCGGTATGGACCCGATATCTACTTTATTCTGGCAATTTTAATAATTATGGAAACATTCTTACTTAACAAAAATAGATGAGAAATAATGGAAAAGCTGAGCTGATATGAAAAGGGCCAGACGCCAAAATAAAAAAGAATGCAAAGGCTTATTCCACTACCTCATAACCTGCACTTTTCCATGCCGTCATGCTGCCAAGAACATTGTATATCCTGTTAAATCCATGTTTCTTAAGGATTGATGCGGCTATGTTGGAACGCCTTCCTGTTCCACAATAGACGATTATCCTGCAGTCCCCGGGAATCTTATCCAGGTTCTCTTCAAGGTGCCCCACATATATGTGAGTGGCGTCCTGTATATGACCCTCTTCCCACTCTTCATCACTCCTTACGTCCAGGATGAACATCGTCTCTCCTTTTTCCAGCCTATCCTTCAGGTCATGGACGGATATCAGATTGAAACCATCAACAGGCTGTGCATCAATATACCAGGCTCCGATGCCTCCGTTTAAAAAGCCGGCTATGTTGTCATAACCCAGTCGCACAAGATACCTTACCGCAGTTTCCAGTTGTTCCTGTTCTTCGGTAACAAGGAGTATCTTTTTGTCATAGGGAAGCACCCAGCCAGCAAAGGATGGAATACCTTCCAGCCATATACTGAAACTGTCTTTGATGTGTGCACCACCGAAAGAGTGGGGCATACGTGTATCCAGCACCACTGCCGAGTCTTTCATTATTTCGCTGAACTCCCCCGGAGAGAGAAGTTCCGGCACCGGAAGGTCATGTAAGAGCGGAGGACCCTCAAGATTATATTTTTCCATCATTTTGAAATAAGGCGGGAATTCCATTTTTTCCTGAGTCTTATACCTGATGAAATCATTTTTATCTGTCTTCTGCAAAGCCGGATTCTGATGACGCTCAAGTCCGAGTGTACTGTGTTCACGCTCACTTATGGCTCCACCGCATACAGAACCTGCGCCATGTGCCGGATGAAGTATAACCTCATCTCCAAGGGATAGTATTTTTTTGAAAATGCTGTCATACAGATTCCCGGCAAGTCGTGAAGCTTCTTCCGGACCATAAAGATCTGTCCTTCCCACATCACCAATAAAGAGAGCATCTCCTGTAAATACCATTATGACCTCATCACCTGCGTCAAGGTCTATCAGGGCATAGGACATACTCTCGTCCGTATGTCCCGGCGTGTGCAGGGCTGTTATCTTCAGCGAACCAAAGACTATTTCCTGGCCATCCTCCAAAGTATTACCATATTTAAAATCAAGACCAGGACCGTGATAGATGTCAGCACCCGTGAGATTTTGAAGCTCCTTCGAGCCGATCACATAATCTTCATTACGGTGTGTCTCAAGGATATGTTTTATTCTCATGCCTTCTCTTCTGGCTATATCCGTATATACCTCACAGTCCCTGCGCGGGTCAATAACCACGGCTTCGTTCCCCGAACCGATAAAATAAGAAAGATGGGCCAGTCCTTCGGATTTAATACGCTCGAATATCATCTAAACTCTCCATTTATTATTCCCACTACCTAAATGTAGAAACACATACTTGATATGTTTTACTTAAGCCTTAATTCCAGCATTATTTTTAATACAGTAATATCAAATAATTACGTTTTCTACTAAATAATATATATATATATACAACTATATATTACAAAAATGTTCATTTTTTGAAAATATTAATTACTTACAATAGTTTTTGTTTATAATATTGTCTCATTACATTCATAAAATTGAGAATTGTGTCAAATTCTCACAGATAAACAAAATATTGTCGATTAATATCCCTATATAGAAAATAATTTGCTTTTAAAAGAATATATAGGAACGTTTTTTTATTATATTGACATCTAGGGGGATAGATCATTATCATCAGGAAAAATATATTTCCTGACTGATAGTGATTGAAAAACGGCAAACTGAAAAACGGTAGATTGAAAAACGGCAAACTGAAAAACGGTAGTAAGGAAGGCACCTGAAAAACGGCCCACACAAGGTGCCTCTTTCCTTACGAGCCAGAATCTACACTATTTTTGTTTATTCTATTATTCTTGCGGGATCTGCTAAACTTTTCCCCTCCCGTTTGCAGTACTTTCTCTTTATTCTATTTAACATAAACTCAGCTTAAACAAAAAGCATGCAGTATATTTCAATGATCTTGAATCTTCACTCGCTCTTATAAATGTAGTAATATTTTTGGACAGGAAACAAATTGTATTAAGTTTCAATTCATACCGGAAATTATACACCAAAAATTATTAAAACCAGTAGATATATTAGATATCTGGTGTAGTTTGTATTCTGAGGTGTGCTCACCTATTACGTTCCCCTCACACTCCACCCGTCATCACCAGGCACGCCTCAGAACTTAGATGCAAAATTAGTTTTATTAGTTTTGAGCGCTAAAGCCAGAATGTTGCCACATATATTAGATATGAACTAAAAAATAAGTCAAAATCATCGGTCCTTACCGATGATAGTAGTTACACGTTACTATTTTTTCTTAAGCAGGAATATTGCCATGAGCAAACCGGCAACTCCAAGGATAGCTTCAAATCCCGGTGTCTGCTGATCGGTACCTGTATCATTCACAGGTTCCTCCTCATCCGGTGTTTCCTCGACTACACTTTCCTCCTCTTCAGCTACACTCTCCGGCATATCTTCCGGATCTCCAGGGAATGTCAGAGCATCTATCTCTTCCTGGTTGCTGAATCCATCCTCATCAGAATCCAGAGGTTCCACAGCCATCAGATCAGCATCGTTCTCCTGATAATCCATACCATATGGATTCAGTGATTCAATACTCTCTCCATGGCAGACGGTGCAGTTGTCCAGCCTGGTTGCATTGGTGTCATATTCCTGATTGAACTCATCCATCATATCGCCAGTTGCTGATACTGTCTGTATTCCAGCTACTGCTATTATCATTACCAAAAGAAATAGCAAAATACGCTTATATATCATATATTAACCTACCCCCTATTTCACTATAAGAAGGTTTGTCAACACCAGATATTTAAGTGTTTTCGGAAATCAGGCTTTACAGCCTTAAAAAAGATGCAAGCAAGACCCATAAATTAGAAAAGAGCCGCAAAGACTCATAAAAATGTTATTTATCAGATCTAGATTCTTTTCCTTCTCCGGATTGCTGTTCCTTTCTATCCAATTCCAGTACGATATGGTTACATCTTCCACTCTTGTTACCGCATATTTTACAATATCTGACCATGAATTCACCTTTTAGATACTATATCACTGCTTTCACAGTGTTCTAGCTTATTTAATTGTATACAGATACCTGAATAAGACCTTTACCGGCAAAAAAAGAAAATAACTGAATCAAATAGTTATCACTGGCAAAGAGCATTCTCTATAGTGTTCAAAAAGCTCGTTTCCCCATTTTAAGGCTTCAGTATTACAGCTTATCAGCTGTTCACCGGAGATAGAACCTTTTTTGTTTAAAAGGTTACACGAAAAACAATAGTCATTCAGTACAAATGTCTGGAAGCACATGTTTCCCGGGAATACCATAAGTTCGATCTGCCTTTTTGTCAGCAAATCCTGAAAAATAAATACATGCTCGTTTCTTATCTTTTCAAGCAGCTCTTCGGAAACTATCACCGATATATCTATTCCTTCATCGATCCATTTTGCAAAAAAAGAGGGGAGAGTCGGAAGTAAAAGGGATGTGGCAATCCTGAAGGTCTTAGAAGCATCTGTGGTTTCTTCAAGTTTCTTGTTGAATTCAAAAGCTTCTGAGAAGTGGGGACGTACTATAGTGTAGGGACACAGCTCCCGGAGTCTCTTCAGTAGATGGAAAGGAATGAAATCAAGCCTGTGTTCAGCAAGATAGTCCAGATTGTTCTCTAGAAATTCCAGTGTATCCAGGAAGGGAATTATTTCATCAACCGCTATTTTCCCGATGGATGAAAGTTCATATGTGCCATCATAGTGTACAACTATATTGTTGCTTTCAAGTACCTTTATTGAGGGAACAAGTGCCTGGCTGCTTATATTCAGCGTTTCAAGTATAGTTTTCTTTTTCTTCGGGCCATCATACAATAGCAGAAGTAAATTGATCTTGTCTTCCGATATACCAAATGTTTCAAGCAACGGCATTTAAGGTCGTACCCCCTTTTGTAATTTGTATTACTGCCTGCATTATCATAATAGGCAAACGGCCGATGCATATGATTAACAAATTATCGACTTCTTTACAGATGCAATCTATTTATACATACCTTTTTTTAAATTAATAAAGCATACTTGCTCACCAAGCAACAATGTAATGTTAGGTATAATTGTTAAGAAGTAGATATATCAGAATAAAATTTTAGAACATCTAATGAGTGAAAACTTATTTTGTGAATCTTATTTTGCAGGTATCAAATTTAAGCGTTTTCAGTGAATCCAAATTTGAATTATTAACCTGAAACAGTATATATTCAGTTTTCCAAGACGGTTATACTTTATAGTACCGCATCCTCTATCCTTTGCCGAGACGTGTGACCTTTTTTAACCCCACTCCCCCCACAATCCGCACGTCTCGTGCAAATCATCAGTTCCCGGCTGTCAATGGAAAGTAAGTTCATTTTAGAATATGAAAAACAACTTATACAATAATGCAGGCATTTATTGCGTATGCATGAAAAGCCCGGTTACTGGCTGATAGTTGCATCCAGGGACCATGTACTGGCAGGCAAAGAGAAAAGCTTTGTTCAGGTATCCCACGGGAAACCTACACCTCTGGAAAAGATGGAAGATGGAGACTGGATAGTCTATTATTCTCCAAAACTAAAGCACAATGGATCAAAAGCCTGCCAGAGATTAACAGCTATTGCCAGGATAATCGGCGAAGATATATTTCAGGTTTCCATGTCCGAAAACTTCAAACCCTTCAGGAAAAAAGCAGAATTCCTGGAAAATATCCATGAGATCGAAGTCAGACCCCTGATACCGGAACTTGATTTCATCAAAGACAAAGAACATTGGGGATTGGCATTCAGAAATGGTTTTCGTCATATAAGTAAAAAGGATTTTATGCTTATCTGTCAGAAAATGAACAATGACTAGTCATGCCGGGTCATTCTTTCGAAAGCCGTAAATAAGCTCAGATACAGATTAAGTATTGTCTTAAAATACAATTTGAAATTTAACAGGAGTTGAGAATATATTTTGGGGACTATCTCATCTAAGCGAAGAACAGATTAAAGCAATCACAGATCTGGAAAAGAAATTCAACGCAACTATACTTGCCTTCTCAAGCAAGGACATAAAATACGCCGATCTTACAGAAGAACAACTTAAGGAACTAAAAGAGCTGGAAGAAAAACTCGGTCTGTCCCTTGTAACCCTTAAAATGGATTACAAGTGATATTATTTTACAAATAAAAGATCAGTAACATCTTTCTGGATGCTATTAGGGAGCATGCACAAAATGCATGTCCCTGTATACATATCAGTCAAAAAGCTGGCTTCCGGCAGTTTTAGCCTGCCCCATTAGCTCGGCGTTTTCTTTTACCTCACCGGGTGCATGGTGTCCTACGTCTACAAATGTACCTTTTACGTCCATACCAAACATCTGCAGTATCTGAGAGAATTCATCGAACACAGACTGGAAAGCTCCCTGCTCGGGGTTGCCCTGTGCACCTACGACGACAGCTTTTTTACCTCCGTCGATACGTGGAGTAAAATCAGGATTTACCAGTGCCCAGCAGCGGTCAATGAACTGGCGCATCTGGCCGGTGAACTGGAAGAAGTAAATCGGTGATCCAAATACAAAACCGTCTGCCTTTTTAAGAGCATCATATGCTTTCTGCATATCGTCATCGAGTTTACAGGCATCTACTGCTCTGCAGTAGTTGCAGCCCTGACAGCCTTTGAAATCCATCTCATTGATATAGAATTTCTCCACATCCGCACCTGCTTCAACTGCCCCGTCCAGTACTTGCTGGACCAGTACATCTGTATTTCCGCCTTTTCTTGGACTTCCTACAAAACCTACTACCTTCATTGTTATCATTTCCTAATTTGTAAATGTATTCACTTTCATTGAAAGTATTCAAATGTAAATGAACCAATACTATATTTATATACCATACAATCATTTTTGTTATCGACTAACAAAAAGTATAGTAATGGATAGCATGATTACTCAAAATAAAACAACGGACACAGACAATTGCAACTATATCTGTCCTGTGGAAGCCACACTTGACGTTATCGGAGGCAAGTGGAAACCCCTGATCCTGTGGCAACTCAAAGACGATATTCTCCGCTTTAATTCACTCCAGCAGACATTACCCGGCATTTCCCCTAAAATGCTCACAAAACAACTACGCGAGCTTGAGGAAGATGGCATTGTTAAACGCGAGATGTATCCTGAGATACCACCAAGGGTTGAGTATTCACTTACTGACTTTGGCAGAACGATCATTCCTGTGCTGGAAGCTTTGGCTCAGTGGGGCATAGAGTACATGGATCAGAAGGATACCATGAAATAAAAAAATAAAAGGAATGTTCATCTTAAAAGGGATTCAGTAAGGATAGAATATAAAGAATAATGAGCACAGGACGAACAATCCCCAGGCTATTGGTTTTACTTCGCTGCTTTTACCATCTATGACCTTAAGTATCGGAAACAGGACAAAACCGGCAGAAAGGCCTACTCCAAGATTATACGTAAAGCTCATGAGAATTATTACCGCCATTGCAGGGATCATTTCCGTGAAATCATTCATGTCGATCTTCGTTATCGAACCCATCATAAGAAGACCCACGATTATCAGGGCTGGAGATGTGGCAGCCGTGGGTATCGACGAGAAGAGAGGATAGAAGAAGAGGCCAAGAGTGAAAAGCAGTGCAACAACAAGAGCTGTGAGTCCTGTCCTTCCTCCTTCTTCAATACCTGTGGCAGACTCAATGTAAGTACCGGTAGTGGTCGTACCCGCCAGTGAAGCAAATACCGTTGCAAGAGCATCTGCAAGGAAGGGCTTGTCCATGTTTTCGATATTTCCCTGTTCATCAGTAAAACCGGCTTTAAAGGAAACACCTACAAGGGTTCCCATGGTGTCCATCAGATCCATAGTGAACATGGTCAGGATCACAGCAAAGAATCCCCATGTAAGAGCACCGGTGATGTCAAGCTGAAGGAAGATGGGATCAATACTTGGGGGCATACTGACAATACTTTCGGGAGCAGGGGCAACACCGGAAACAAATCCAAGAACCGCCGTAATTATTATCCCGATCAGTATAGAACCTTTTACCCTCTTTACCATAAGAAGGCTTATAAGAAGAAAACCGAACAACGCCAGAGCCACGGGAGCTGTATTCAGACTTCCCACATGCAAAGGAGCAACTTCTACTCCAAGTGAAACTATACCTGCATTCACAAGACCGATAAAAGTGATGAACAGACCGATACCGGCCGCAAAGCTGTATTTGAGGTTATCCGGGACAGCATCAATCATCCTATTTCTGAGTCCTGAAATTGTGAGCAGTGTGAAGATCACACCGCTGATGAACACCGCACCCAGGGCAGTCTGCCACGAATAGCCAAGAACACCCACAACAGTGTATGCAACAAAGGCATTCTCACCCATATACGGAGCTATGGCAAGTGGTTTCTTTGCATATACCCCCATTATAAGAGTTCCAAAGGCAGCAGACAGTATAGTTGCCACCATGGATGCACCAAAGGGTATTCCCGCAGCTTCAAGAATGGCCGGATTGACAACGATTATGTAAGCCACTGTCATGAAAGTGACAACGCCAGCCGTTATTTCGGTCTTTATGTCAGTTCCGCGCTCTTTTAGGTTAAAATAATTTTCCAGTATATTTGCCATCTCATCCCTTCATCATTAAATTGAATAAAAGTAACATTTCAAACACAAAGTGAATATATAAATTTAATTATTTAATAAAAAGTCAGATTAATATTCTGCGCAGTTACTCGCCATGGCAATTAAATTTTCATTAAATTGAAATTAACTATTTTTTTTATGCCGATAATAGACAAGTAACGATAACGCAAGTACAATGAATACAAAGACTGGAAGCAGTCGGTAGTTATCCTTTGTGTGAGTTCCGAAGGGATATTTATCTCCTTTATCCGGTATTGTCTTCGAATCGGCACCTTCGGTAAATGACAGTTCCATAGATGTTTCATCTGGCATAGCAGTTGTATCAGCACAGATTGCAAAAGGTGAGAAAGATGTCGTCTTTGATTCGAAATACATTCTGCCAGTATCTTCACCGACCTTAGTTGTGGGTAATTTTTCCCACATATCACCAGAATAGTGTTCCAGGCGAATCGTATCAACATCAATATCATGCGACTCGATCCACTCTATCGATACACTAAAACCTATTACAGCCTCTTCCATGAAATCCGATGATCCGAGTTTCTCATCACCGACTGTAATCTCAAGATTCTGGTAGACCTCACCTGAGGGTTTTCCGGAGAGACCTTCATGAGGACTATCCAGTTTGCTCACATCAGCCACTACATAGCCTTCTGTGGTCTTTGCCTCAAAGCGTATCTGGTTTACCGGATTGGCCTCATCGGTGAATTCATATCTTACTTCAGTGTCCCTACTTACAAACCGTATATCAGAATCTTTCAAAACAATATTTGCTTCGGCTAGTTTGTAGTTGTTTCTTCTTAAATGTACACCATCATCCTCATCAATATCTACTGTACCCGAATTTTCACTACTCGACGGTAATTCAGCATTAGATGTTAACGGAAGATAATCGATGTTAGAGCCGTCAGCACTCAAATTATAAGGCAGACAGAATCCATCGCCAATAGAAGTATTGACCTGACTCCACCCGGTTCCGTTGGGTTTTGCCCAGTAATTACCACCAATATAATCTCCACCAATGATATTGGTTCCTGACGTCACTGAGATATTCCATTGATTGTGCAGAATACCTGAGATTTTGAAATTATGGCTGCTGTTCAAAAGGTTGTTATAAATAAGGTTATCATTACTTTCTCTTAATGAAATTCCGTAGTGGATACTATTGGCTAGTGTGGAATTGTATATTGTATTGTTGTGTGAAGCAAAAAGATAGATGGCATCTGCATTGGTACTTAGCGTACAGTTTGCGATAGTACTTTTAGTAGTATTGTAAAAATGGATGCCGTAGAAGTTATTTTGAATTTCGGTATCTTTTACCGTGATATTAGAGCAATCGATGAGATGCACCAATCCGGCATTCGAATCCCTATCTATAACGATGTCTGATACTCCAGAGAGATAATAAATCGGCTTACCTTCCACAGTATTGCTGGTATCGATAACATTGTTATGTGAATAGAGCAGGCAATTATAGATGCTTCCTGAAATTGAATTGTTCGCAAAACTGTTGTTCTCCGAATACCACAACTGCAAACCATAATCTGTATTGTCCTCGATTGTACAATTCAGAATACTGTTGTTAAACGATTCATAAATGTACAGGCCGGTGTAAAGGTTATTATCCGTAATGCAGTCAATAATGCTACAATCTTCAGAATCAGAGAGATGTATCCCTACATAGCAACCGGAAAAACTGCTGTTACTTATATTGCACAGATTCGAATTGGATAATCTCATTCCCTGGTAACAGCCTGAAACCATGCTGTCACTTATATTACACTCGTTTGAATCAGAAAGATAGATACCTCGATAAGCACCTGAAACCGTAAAACCCTGGAAAGTTACATTATCTGCCGTTAAATAGACTGCATAATTCTCTTTCTCAGTGTGGTTAGAGTTTGAAGATATAATCCTTACATCTGCAGGATTATTTGTGGATGACCTGAGAGTGATATTGTCCTTGGCGATCCTTAGCTGCTCATAGTAGGTCCCGGGTTCGACTATTATAGAATCTCCTTCCGAAGCTGCAGTCAGAGCATCCCGAATAGTAGTAAAATCAGCATTTCCGCTACTGTTGACTGTGATCGTGGTATTCAACACCTGGATGAATGATTTTCTTGTTGTAATATTGTTACCAAAGCCATTTGATGCATTCAGGGAAACATTGTATAACCCCGGTTCTGCATAGGAGTGGGAAGGATGCTGTACTGTTGATGTGGAATTATCCCCGAAATCCCATTGCCAGAAGTCAGGTGAGAAACGACTCGCATCATAAAAATAAATCGGATCGTCCACATGAACATACCTTTTGCCTGCAACAAAGCTTGCTTCAGGCTCTTTATCTTCTTTTGTGAAAGCCTTAATGCATATATTCATACCTTGTTCAGAAACATCTGTCCATGTGATTCCATCAAAGCTGAGATAGCTTTCTCCTGCCTCTGCATATGCATTGCTGCTATAAGTGGGAATATTAGTTTCAACTGCTACAGGATAGTCATATTCCGGTGTTGTGAAAGTGATGACAACCGAAAAATTCTGACCTGTTGAGAGTGAAAAATTGGTATCAAGATCCACAGTGTGATAACCCGCTATTGGCATACTTCCGTTCTTCACTGACACCGGACCGGAAAAATTGATCGGACCATTTTCAGGATCAAGGTAGATTGAGATATTGTAAAATGAATTTGAATCAACTGTATAGAAACTTACAGCTTCAAGGGTTTCATTCGATGCTGCTTTGAAAATATTGGCTGCTGTTGCTGTAGTATAGCCATAACCATAACCGTAGTTGAGACACCATCCAAAAGGGTCGTACTGGTAGATATTGTCATAGTTGCTGACATTTTCTGCAGTGATCACAGTATTCATCAAATATGGACCATTGCTGTAAAGAGCACCGTTATTTCCCAGAATTGAATCATAATAGGAGATATAGAAGTATCCATCTTCACCCCAGTTATCACTCCAGGAATTCTTGATTATGTATGCACCGTCTCCCGGTGCATCAGGAGTAAAACTGTTCCTGTCAAAATCATCATCCCAGCCAACAAGACTTACAGCATGGTTTCGTTCTACATCCTCTTCGTAGCAATAATATGTATTATTATCTTTGTTTAAAAAATCACTATCTTCGTGCATGGCTACTGTAATTGCACCATAGTTGCTTATCGCCCATTTGAAAAGGTCATCAGAGTGATTTAGATCCGGCAGGATTAAGACTTCCTGAACGTGTTTCGCTACAACAGCCTCAGAGGATGAAATGGGTGATATATCGTTGTAGGGATCATCTGACTCGGTAACCGGACCATCCCATCTGGCAAGATATGCAACAGCCGGAAGACTGGCTCCCCATGCATCATGAGAGATACGGTCAAAACCATCCGGTTCATAGATCACTAACCTGTTTTTAAGATTGTTCTCGGAAAAGTCCCGGTACTCAGAATTCTTTCTTAGCAGGAATGATTCAAGTGAAGCAAGCGATGCATGAGCCCAGCAACTACCGGCGGTTCCCTGAAACTTTACTTCCGTGACAGTTCCCTCGTCCCTCAGATCATACCGGGAAGGATAGATTTCCTCTGAAAGAGTACTTATTGCCATTGAAGAAGGCATATCGCCATATTTCCCATCTGCCAGTAATTCTTCCATATTGACGGGAGAGAGATAGGAAAGGTCTACAGGAGAGGGATGAAGTCCCGAAGGATATACATTATCGTCTGATATCTGAACTTCATAAAGGCTATTATTATTGGTCAGTAGTGCCCACTCTTCATGATCGACAGATTCAGGAGTAAGGTTATGTGAAAATGAGTACAATTGTTCAGGCTGATCTTCTTTAAGTTCGTTCTGATATTCAATAAAAGCAGAATTGAGGGGTGCAGCATGCAATTGTAGTTCCGAAGGGTCTGTACTGAGGTTGATATCTGAACCAGCACCTGTAATCTCTTCATCTGCTGGAACTGATTGTGCTATAACTGATGGAGTAGCAATCAGAATTAAACAGATGACTATTAGTAAAAAACAATTAAATTTCAATACCGTTTTCACATAATCCCTCATTAACAGAACATAGATAATATAATATCAAATTATATATTTTTAATTCCGAATGACATCTTCTTTTTCATGAACCAACTGCGAATAAAAATTGTAAGAATTTAGCTTTTATCAAAAAACCGAAATAAAATCCTTAACTCATTCATCCTGTTTTCTGTATCGGCGATAGATTAGAACCGAAGAGATGAACACAATAAATAGCAGGAACGACAAAGCATAAATATTACCATATCTGCTGCCGTTTTTGATTTCTTTATCTTCACTTTGGGGTTTCAGGCCATTGTCACCGGACAGGGATACGTCTATTTCATCACTCATTTCAACTGTATCTGCACAAATAGCAAATGGCGAAAAACCTTTTGTTACAGCTTCGAAATAAAGTAGCCCATCACTTTCACGGACCTTTTCGGTTGAAAGCTTTTCCCATCTATCGTTTGTATAATGTTCCAGACGAATAGTGCTCTCATCGATGTTATTTGACTCCATCCAGTCTCCGGGAACATTGAAACCAATTACAGCCTCATCCATGAAACCGGATGATCCAAGACCCGTATCTCCCAAAGTAATCTCCAGATTCTGATATACATGACCTGAAGGCTGGCTGTAAGTACCTTCATGAGGACCATCCAGTCTGCTTACATCCGCTACTACATATCCTTCAGTTGTCTTCGCCTGAAAACGTATATGTGTGACTGGATTTTCTTTTTCATTGAACTCATAGTTCACTTCAGTACCCTGACCAATAAATCTCATATCAGATTCTACTGAGATGATATTGCTATCGTAAAAAGCGAGAGTGGTCCTGCGGATGTTTACTCCTTCACCATCACCCTGGCTGACAGAGTCAACATTAGCATTGTTCTCGCTACCTGAAAGCGGATCAGTATTAAGTGTAAGTGGAAGGTGATCAGTGTTAGAGCCGTCAGCACTTAAATTATAAGGATGACAGAACCCATCGCCAATAGAAGAATTTACCTGGCTCCAGCCGGTTCCGTCTGGTTTTGCCCAGTAATTACCTCCAATGTAATCTCCACCAATTATATTGCGACCCGGAGTCACTGGAATGTTCCACCGATTGGAGAGAGTGCCTGAGATCAGAACGTTATCATCACTATTGAAATAATTGTTATAGATTAGGTTATCATTACTTTCAGTAAGTGAGATTCCGTAGCTAGAACTGTTTTCTAAAGAACAATTGAAGACTGTATTGTTTGTGGAATACTCCAGATGAACACCACGGATGTTTTTAGAAGACGTACTGTTTATGATCTTACTATTGCTAGTATTGTGGAGATATATACCATAGAAGTTTTTTTCCACGTCGATATCTTTTACTGTAATATTTGAACAATCAGCAAGGTGCACCAGTCCGGCGTTCGAATCCCGATCTATTACCACATCCGATACTCCCGAAAGGTAGTAAATAGGTTTGCCTTCAACTGTGTTACTGGTATCAATAATATCTTTATGTGAAATCAGTGCGCAGTTACGTATATTCCCAAACATTGAATTGTTTACGAAATAATTATTAGCTGAATCTGATATGTATAATCCGGCTGTGTTGTTATCCATAGTGCAATTTAGAATAGTGTTATTGTATGAATCATAAATGAACAAACCGGATAAAGAATTATTGACCATCCTGCAATCGATGATACTACAATTATTCGATAGCTGGGGAAATACCCCATAGTAACCGCCTGAAACCGTAACACCCTGGAGAGTAATATTATCTGCCATCATAAAGACAGCAAAGTTGGAAGGATCATTTTTGTCAGGGTTTGAGGAAATTATATTTACATCTGCAGGATTGCCTGTGGATGACCTGAGAGTGAGATTATCTTTCCTGAAACTGAGCCTTTCGGTATATGTTCCAGGTTCAACAATTATAGTATCACCTTCAGATGCTGCAACAATGGCATCCTGAATGTGCGTGAAGTCAGCATTTCCGCTGCTGTTTACAGTGATCGTTGTATTCAGTACCTGGATAAAGGAACTTCTTGTTGTGACATTACTGCCAAATTCATTTGATGTATTCAGAGAAACATTGTATATTCCCGTACTGGAATAGGTGTGTGAAGGATTCTGTTCAGTTGACGTGGAATTGTTTCCGAAATCCCATTCCCATGATTCGGGCGAGAAAAGACTTGCATCATGGAAATTAACGGGTTCATTCACATGGACATACCTCTTGTCAGCAACAAAACCTGCTTCGGGTCCTCTATCCTCTGTGGTAAAGGCTTTGATACATACATTTGAATTATATAGTGACAGGTCTGTCCATTCCACACCATCAGCACTGGCATAACTCTGACCAGGTTCAGAACGTATATTGATACTACTATAGCCTGATAGTGGAGATTCAATTGCAACAGGATAAGTGTACTCAGGTGTTGTGAAAAAGATAACAACGGAAAAATTCTGGCCGGCAGAAAGTGAAATATCAGTATCAAGGTTTACGGTGTGATATCCTGCAAAAGCTTCGCTTCCATTTTTCACACTTACAGGACCGGAAGTATTGATCGGACCATCTTCTGGATCCAGGTAGATAGAAATGTTGTAGAAAGAGTTGGAGTCAGTTGTATAGAAACTCACAGCTTCAAGCGTTTCGTCTGATTCTGCTGTGAAGATATTGGCTCCTATTACTGTGTTGGTGCCTATTCCAATGTTTGAACTCCATCCAAGCGGATCATACTGATAGATATGATCATAGTTGCTGATGTTTTCTGCCGTGAACAGGAAATTACTCATCGGTGCATATGACTTTTTATTTTTAAATTCAGTGATACCTACCGATGTATCATAATATGAAATATAGAAATAACCTTCTTCTCCCCAGTTATCCCCCCAGGAATTCTTGATTATGTATGCTCCATCTCCCGGAGCTGCCGGAGTGAACCTGTTCCTGTCAAAATCATCATCCCAGCCAACCAGCGTTATACCATGTGTCAATGGTAGACTTTCTTCATAAAAATAGTAAGTGCTGTTTTCTTCGTTATAAAAGTGATCGTCGTCCTCATACATGGCTATTGAAACAGCTCCATAGTTCATTATTATCCACTTATAGAGATCAAACGATTGATTCAAAGAAGGAAGTATTAAGGTTTCCTGAACATGTTTTGCAACGACCACGTCAGAGGATGAAGCGGGTGACAGATCGTTGTAAGGATCATCGGACTCGGTGACCGGGCCGTCCCACCTTGCAAAATATGCGAGCGCTTTCAGAGAGGTGCCACCTTCATCAGGAGAGGACTGATCAAAACCATCCTGATAGGAAGATACCAATGTATTCTTCATGTGATTTTCAGAAAAATCCCAGTTCTCTGAATTACTATATAGGAGGTATGATTCCAATGAACCAAGGGAGCCATGTGCCCAACAAGTTCCTGCAAATGCCTGATCACGTACTCCTGTCACACCACCCTGTTCGCGAAGGTCAAAGCGTGAAGGGAAAGTTTCAGCGGCTGGTTCAATACCTGCTGTGGAAAATGCCATGGGATAATTTTCGTCAGCCAGTAACTGATCAATGTCAACAGGAGACAAATAGGAAAAATCTATTGGAGAAGGCTGGAGACCCGATTTATAAGTCGGATCATCCGCAATCTGTGGATCAAGCAGAACGCTGGCATTATTCGATAGTACCTGATCTTCATGATTGATAGATTTATTAAGAACGTCGTAGGACAAAGTATTCAATTGCCTATTTTCGGAAGATTGTTCACCCTGACTCTCTTCAAGTTCTTTCTGGTACTCAACGAATGCAGGATTAACGGGTGCAATAAAAAATTGAGGAGATGATTGATCTTTGCTGGAGTTGACATCTGAGTTAGTTACTGCAAGCAACTCATCTCCTGAATCAGGCTGTGCCATACAAGTTGCAGTATTCATTAAAATGAAAAAAAATGCCACGAACATAAAAACTGTCAACTTCAACAACGTTTTCACTGTATCCCTCATTGATGCAACATACATTATATAAAACTAGATTATATAATTAGATTTTGCATAAAACTCGCTACTGATTAAGTTTTTTAACTAGAGTTACCAGTGATTTTCTATCCAAAACTGAAAAAGGGATAGTTGTTCATCTATCCCGCTTCTGATACTTAACATATGCAAAAACTGCAATGATGAACAGCATAAAAAGCATGAACATGAAAGAATTCATTCCGATTTTCTTGCTTTCACTGTTAGATCCACTACCTTCATTTTTGCTATTTATATCATCGTCACCTGACAGGGATACTTCTATTTTTTCATTACTGTTTGAAACCGTATCGGCACAGATGGAAAATGGCGAGAAGCCGGTTGTTACAGCCTCAAAGTAAAATATTCCATCAGCTTCATCTACCTTTGTGGTCGGAAGTGTTTCCCATCTTCCTTCAGAATAGTGCTCCAGGCGAATTGTATCCGCATCAATACCATTATACTCGATCCACTTTATCGGTACGTTGAAACCTATTACAGCTTCATCTATGAAATCTGAGAATGAAAGTGATTCATCTCCAAGAGTGATTTCCAGATTCTGGTAGACCTTACCGGAGGGTTGTTCGGAAAGACCTTTGTGAGGACCATCCAGCCTGCTTACATCTGCAACTACATATCCTTCAGTTGTCTTTGCCTGAAGACGTATATGAGTAACGGGATTTTCCTTATCAGTGAATTCATAATTCACTTCAGATTCCTTGCCGATAAACTGCATATCCGAAACTACTGAAACGACATTAGCACCGTAGAGTACCGGATTACTTTTTCGAATGTTTACTCCGTCATTCTCACTCTGACTGCCAGAATTATCATTTGCATTGTTTCCGTCAGCCAAAGATATTTCATCATTAGTTGTTAGTGGGAGATTGTCAATATTACAAGCAGTCAAAGTGTAAGGCTCGCAGAACCCATCCCCTGTTGAAGGGTTAACCTGGCTCCAGCCAGTGCCGTCAGGTTTTGCCCAGTAATTACCTCCAATATAGTCTCCACCAATGATATTAGTACCTGAAGTCATCGAAATGTTCCATTGATTGGAGAGAATGCCTGAGATCAGGACATTATCAGTATTATTGAAATAATTGTTATAGATGAGATTATAGCTGGATTCGATCAGTGCAATACCGTAATTTCTATTACTGTCTGAAGTACAGTTTGAAACCGTGTTGTTTGTGGAATAATCCAGATAAATACCACGGAAGTTTTTACTATATGTGCTGTTTTTGATAGTGCTATTGCTAGTATTGTAAAGATATGTACCATAGTAGTTCTTTTCCACTTCGATATCTTTTACCGTGATATTCGAGCAATCGATAAGATGAACCAATCCGGCATTGGAATCCTTATCTATCACCATGTCCGATAAGCCCGAAAGATAGTAAATAGGCTTACCTTCAACCGTATTACTGATATCTATGATGTCTTTTTGTGAAATCAGCACGCAGTTAACACTATTCCCGAACATTGAATTGTTTGCGAAATAATTATTAGCTGAATCCGTGAGGTATAATCCACCTGCTGTATTGTTATAGGTAGTGCAATTTAGAATACTGTTGTTATATGAACCACCAATGAACAGCCCGCTCAAATAATTGTTAGTTAGCATGCAATCGTTAATACTGCAATTATTCGATAGCTGAAGAAGTATACCATAGTAACCTCCTGAAACCGTAACACCCTGAAATGTGACATTATCCCCCATTATAAAGACTGCAAAGTTAAGCTTATCAGTATCATCAGGATTTGAAGAAATTATCTTTACATCCGCAGGATTGCCTGTAGATGATCTGAGAGTTAGATTATCCTTCCTGAAACTAAGCCTCTCGGTATATGTCCCCGGTTCAACGATGATGGTATCACCTTCAGATGCTGCAACAATGGCATCCTGGATGTTTGTAAAGTCTGCATTCCCGCTGCTGTTGACATTGATCGTGGTATTCAGCACCTGAATGAAGGAAGTCCGTTTTTTACTATTGCTACCAAATTCATTTGATGCATTCAGAGAAACGTTGTAGATTCCTGTACTGGTATAGAAATGAGAAGGATCCTGTTCTGTTGATGTGGAATTATCCCCGAAATCCCATTCCCATGACTCCGGTGAGAAAAGACTTGCATCATGGAAATTAACAGGTTCGTTCACATGGACGTACCTTTTATCAGCTACGAATCTTGATTCAGGCTCTTTATCTTCTTTTGTGAAAGCTTTGATACATACATTCGTACCGTTTTGCGAAATATCTTCCCATGTGGTTTCATTGACTCTTAGATAACTTTGTCCTTTTTCGGCATGGGCATTGCTGCTATGTCCGGATATAGCTTTTTCGATAGCTAGTGGATAATTATAAGCGGGAGTTGTGAAAGCTATTACTACCGAGAAATTCTGGCCTTCCGAGAGCGACACATTGGTATCAAGATCCACAGTATGGTAGCCTGCCAGTGGCATGCTTCCGTTCTTTACTGATACAGGACCGGAAACGGTGATCGGACCATTTTCGGGGTCAAGATAGATTGAGATATTGTAGAATGAATTAGAATCAACTGTATAGAAACTTACAGCTTCCAGGGTTTCATTTGATTCTGCCGTGAAGATATTTGCTCCTGTGACAGTGCTGTTGTTATAGCCCAGGTTTGAACACCAGCCCAGTGGATCGTACTGGTAGATGCGATCATAGTTGCTGACATTCTCAGCAGTGATCACGAAATTTGTGGTATATACATTCTGACCACCATCGCCTTCCATATTATTGGAAGTACCCAGTGCCGTATCGTAGTATGAAATATAGAAGTATCCGGCATCACCCCAGTTGTCACCCCAAGAATTCTTGATTATGTATGCTCCATCACCCGGCGCTGCCGGAGTGAACCTGTTCCTGTCAAAATTGTCGTCCCAGCCAGCCAGACATACTGCGTGAGTCAAAGGTTTGCCTTCTTCATAGCAATAATATGTATTGTTCTCTTTGTTGAAATATCTGGAACTATCATCATGCATGGCAACCGTAATGGCACCATAGTTTGTTATTGCCCATTTGAACAGATCATCTGAATGATTTACCATCGGAAGCATCAGTGCTTCCTGAACATGTTTTGCAACAACCGTGTCAGAGGATGAAACAGGTGACAGGTCATCATAGGGATCATCGGACTCGGTAACAGGACCATCCCATCTTGCAAGATATGCGAGTGTCATAAGGTCATTTCCACCGTCATCGTGAGTCGGGCGATCAAAACCATCCTGGTAGGATGATACCAGTGCATTCTTAACGTGATTTTCAGAAAAATCCCATTCTTCGGACCTGTTATGCATCAGATATGATTCCAGTGAAGCCAATGATGCATGTGCCCAGCAAGTTCCTGCAAATGCCTGATCACGTACTCCTGTCACACCACCTTTCTCCCGCAGATCATATTGGGTAGAATAGGACTCCTCAAGAAGAGTACTCATTGACATCGAGGATGGCATATCGCCATACTCATCGCTGGTAAGTAATTCTTTCATATCCACCGGAGAAATGTAGGAAAAATCTATAGGCGATGGCTTAAGGCCGGATGGATGAATTATTCCTTCCGGGGACTGAATGTCCTGCATATCGTTTGAAATTTCAGGAGGAAAATGATTATCGAAATCTGTCTCAAAGGTGTTAATACTGAATCGATTATCCACATTTGACTGCTTTTCGCTGTTTTCTTCAAGTTCTTTCTGATATTCGATAAATGCAGGGTTTATGGGGACCGTAGAGAACTGGTTATCAGGTGAAACATTGCTGAAGTTGTCATTGCTCAAATAACTGTCATTTTCATAATCCTCTGCCAATGCAAAGGATGGGGTGCTTATTAATATGCAAATTGATGCAAGCACAAAGAGACTTAACTTCAGTATCGTTTTCACACTTATTCCTCATTCGATGGTTCTGGATAATAATATAATATTTAGTTATATATTAATTGTGTGAGAATCAGCAATTTAAGTTTTACAATGTGTAAAACCAAAATTAGGTGTTTTAGATAAGATATTTTATAAAAGATAAGATACATCAGATAAAATGAACAATTGATTCTAAAAAAGGATGAAAGATTGTTTTTAGAAAACGGGTGACCGGAGAGGATTAAACGATGGATTCAACTTCTGTTTTTGACAGAGGTACTAAAATTGTATTGAAATTTATAGTCATATACATAGTTCTGGCCAGCATCTGGGTTCTCTTCTCCGACAGTATCTTAATTCAATTCGTTTCCGATATGGAAACATACAGCCGACTGCAAACATACAAAGGTTGGGCTTTTATTCTTTTCACAGGAGCCCTTTTTTTAGTATATTTCAAGCCCCGTGTAAAAGCACTGGATGAATCTCAAGAAGCTCTTGTTGAAACTGAAAGGGAACTAAAAAGAAGACTGGACTATGAACTTGCAACTGTTGATTGCATGCGCATTTTGCTTGAGACAAATGATGTTGATGATGTAATCCCGAATATCCTGGAAACAATCCACCGGACTGTCGGTAGCAGCAGGTCCTATATCTTCCGGAATGAAGATGACCCCGATCTGGGAATCTGTATGTCACAGACCCATGAAGTTGTAGCAGACGGAATTTCCAGGGAAATAGATAATCCTCTTCTCAAACACCTCCCCTACAGCGAGGGATCACCGACACTTCTTGCAACTCTGCAGGTAAAACAGGCTTATGTACATATCGTGGCCGAACTTGATGGGCCGGAAAGGACAATCCTTTCGGAACAGGGAATTCTTTCGGTACTTATCATTCCAATTTACACAGGACAGGAACTCTGGGGCTTCATAGGTTTTGATGACTGTGAACAAGCACGTCAGTGGCATGAAGATGATATAAATCTCCTCAGGATTGTCGCTGACGGCATAGGCGAGAGTATTTTGCGCCAGAAAGCCAAAAACGAACTAAAGGAGAGTGAAGAGCGCTTCAGAAGATTGCACAATGCGTCATTTGGCGGAATTGCGATTCATGACAAAGGAATCATTCTGGATTGTAATCAGGGACTTTCAGACATATCCGGTTATACAATGAACGAGCTTATCGGAATGGATGGTTTGCTGCTAATAGCCGAAAGTTCACGCGACACAGTTATGCACAATATACTTTCGGGTTTCGAAAAAGCTTATACGGTCACAGGTCTTCGCAAAGACGGTACGGAGTATCCTTTACAACTTGAAGCAAAGAATATCCCGTATAAAGGAAAAGAGGTCAGAGTTGTAGAATTCAGGGATATTACAGAAAGAAAAAAAACAGAAGAAGCCCTGAAACAAGCCAGTGACAGGCTTGCATTAGCAACAAGAGCAGGAGGTGTGGGGATCTGGGATTATGATATTGTAAATAACACTCTTGTCTGGGATGAACAGATGTTCCGCCTTTATGGCATAAATCAGGATCAATTCAGTGGTGCTTATGAAGCCTGGAGATCAGGGCTACATCCGGGTGACCTTGAAAGATGTGATTCCGAGATACAGATGGCACTAAGCGGCGAGAAAGAATTCGATACTGAATTCCGTGTTCTCTGGCCTGACGGAAACGTTCGCAATATTCGCGCCCTTGCTGTTGTCCAACGTGACGAATCCGGGAAGTCTTTGAGAATGATCGGCACAAACTGGGACATCACCTCTCAGAAACAGGCAGAGGAAGAACTTCGGGAAAGTGAAAGGAAATACCGATCATTATTCAATCAGTCAGCAGAGGGAATCTATCTGCATGATCTGGAAGGAAATATACTTGATGTAAATGATGAAGCGGTTGTGCAGTCCGGATATTCCAGAGAAGAACTATTGGGCATGAATGTACTTAGTTTCCTACCAGAGGAATTTGATAAAGATGATATATTGCAACAATGGTCCCGGTGGTCTCCCGGAGAACCTGTAACACTGGAAGCAAAGCACTTCCATAAAAACGGCACCATCTATCCCATTGAACTTACTACAAGTTGTGTTTATTTCGGAAACGAGAAACTGATACTGGCAATGGTCCGTGACATAAGCAAGCGCAAAGAGGCTGAAAAGGCACTTCGTGAAAGTGAAGCAAAGCTCAGCGCCATGATAGCGAATATTTCAGATGTTATTGCCATAATAGATGAAAATGGAATTAACAGATATAAAAGTCCCAATATTGAGAAATGGTTCGGATGGAAACCTGAAGAAGTCGTGGGCATATCCACCTGGCAGAACATTCACCCGGAAGATCTGAAAAAAGCACAAGAAGTAGTGCGGAATTTAACAGAGGAAACAGATATTGAAATAACTGCTGAGACAAGGTATCTGTGTAAAGATGGTACGTATAAGTGGATAGAATTTACTGCCAGAAACCTCCTTCATGAACCTTCCATAAAAGGAATCTTGTTGAACTATCATGATATAAGTGATCGTAAAAAGGCAGATAACGCATTAAGAGAGGGTGAAAGAAAATTCAGAAGCTATATTGAAAATGCCCCACATGGCATTTTTATTGTTGATGAAACAGGAAACTGTATGGAGGTTAACAGAACAGCTTCTATCCTTACGGGTTACTCGGAAAAAGAGTTAGTTGGAGCTAAGCTTACTGAAATGGTTGAGCCGGAATTCCTTCACCGCTCAAAGAAGATATTCAGGGAACTCAAAGAAAACGGCTTCAGTTCAAGTGAAGTGATATTCAGAAAAAAGAATGGAACAAAGCGCTGGCTGAAATGTGATGCTACCCGGCTTCCAGAAAATACCAATCTTGTTTTTGCAAGCGATATAACTGAGAAGAAAAAAGCAGAGCATTCACTCATTGAAGCAAAGATGATGGCTGAGGAGAACAGCAGGATAAAATCAGAATTCCTGGCAAACATGAGCCATGAACTTCGCACACCCCTTACAGCTATTATAGGGTTTTCGGATATGCTGAATACTAAAATGGCAGGAGATCTGAATGAAAAACAATATCGGTTCATAGATCATATTAACAAAAGCGGCGAGCATCTTCTTGAGTTGATCAATGACATTCTCGATCTCTCGAAGGTCGAAGCCGGAAAGATGAAGCTTGAATGCGAATATTTCTCAGTATCAGCAATGTTTGAAGAGATCAGGACACTGATGACTCCAATGGCAATGAGGAAGAATGTAGATCTTAAGATAGAGAACAATATTACCACTGATGATATATTTGCAGACCGGGTTAAGTTCAAGCAGATCATGTACAATCTTCTAAGCAATGCCATCAAGTTTACACCCGAGAACGGTGAAGTTTTTGTTGCTGCAGAAAGAATCGATAAAAAAGTCTCTGTATCGATCACAGATTCCGGAATAGGTATACCTGAGCACAGGCTTAGTGATATATTCGATCCGTTCACCCAAGTTGATTCATCGAATAAAAGAAAGCATGGAGGCACAGGCCTGGGACTTACTCTGGTTAAACAGTTTGTTGAAATGCATGAGGGTGAGATAAATGTTGAAAGTGAAGAGGGGACAGGAAGCACTTTCACATTTACAATAGCAGATACTACATGTGAGGAAAAAGTAAGCATGGATAGTGAGATCTTATGAAGAGTATACTTGTTGTAGAGGATAGTCCGATTAACATGGAGCTTACGGTATGTCTCCTTGAATATGACGGATATGAGGTTTCAAAGGCAATGAATGCAGAGCAGGCACTCCAGCAGCTGGGGAACAAAGAGTTTGACCTTATATTACTGGATATTCAGTTACCGGGCATGGACGGGCTGGAATTGCTCGGACTGATCAAAAACAAGGAAAAGATAAAAGATATCCCGGTGGTTGCCCTGACTGCCAATGCAATGACAGGAGATAAGGAAAAGTTCCTTGAAGCTGGTTGTTCCGGATATATAGCAAAACCTTTCAGTACTCATGAATTCAGTGAAACTGTGGCAAGCTTTCTGTAATCCTGAAGAGAATTGGCAACATTAAAATTGTATTTTAATTAAAGATGTAACATCTTTGCTTTAAAGCAAAACTACATTATCATTTATTTAAAACATAAAGCTAAATAAATTATTCTGTAGACAAATTTATATAGTTAGCTTCCGTATAGGAATATATGTTCAAAGTGGGTATCAAAAGCAAGCAAAAAAACCTTCTGTATCTGGTTTTAAGTTATCTTTTGCTGATGCTCTTTTTTTATGGTTTTAATATTGTAAACCGCATGATTTTCGCCTGAATGACTTTCCTCTGACTGACTTGCAATGGCTGCTGATTTTTCATAGCTTGGAAATTATTATAATAAGTCAGAGTTCTATATAAGTATTATTAAGTCCAACTTATATGTAACTGCTATAGTAAACATAAGAGCGTGCGTTCATGGATACCCGGTTGCTGGATGTTTTGTTCAGGTCTGAAAAGAGAAAGAATATGCTCTTACTGCTTCAAAACGGCCCCCTTGAAACAGCTGAGTTGCTCAAAAATCTGAATACAAACAGACAGGCACTGCTTCCCCAAATAAAAATACTTGAAAACAGTTATCTTGTTATTCATTATGAAGACAGTTATGAATTAACCAGCATCGGGAAGCTTATAGTAAGTAAAATGAAACCACTTCTGGGTACTGTTGACATCCTGGATACTGATATTGACTATTGGGGAAAAAGGAATATGGATTTTTGTCCTCCTTTCCTCTTGGAAAGGATACATGAACTAAGCTCATGCAGCATAGTGAAACCCAGTCTTGTTAATCTTTACGAGATAAACAAGGACTTCATTGAGATGTGCAGCACATCAAAGGATCTGTACTTTATTTTCACTTTCACCCATCCTGATATCCCACCTCTTATATCTCAGTTTATTGAAAGCGATATGAATATACATATAATCATCACCAATGAGCTGTATCAAAAGCTCAGGGAAGAACACAGTGAAAGAGTAAAGAGGTTCATCGATAGTGGCAGGGTCAGATATTACCTATATCAAAGTGATATCAAACTGTTCTCGTTTGCACTCAATGACGATTGTATAATTCTGAGATTATTGACAGAAGACGGATCATACGATTACAAACAGGCTGTTTGTTGCAATCCCCATGCGATTAAATGGGGAAAGGAACTCTTTGATCATTACCTCAAAGATTCAACTCTGATAAGCGAAATTTAATCAGTCTCAGCAGTTGTTCTTAATAGAAAGTCCGGTTGTGGATCAATCTTTCAATGTTCCGACGACCTCAAAATCCTCAAAGACATCATCTGTATGCGGAGCCTCATCCATCTGCTCGGTAAGGTCAAGACCACCTTCATGTCCATAATGCTCTCCAATGTCCCATGAGATGCTATCGGTCACATCATACACCTTTCCATCGTGAACGACATAGATTTTATCCATCTGCTTTCCATCATATTGCGAAAGCTCTTCTATTGTAAATTCCTTCATGTGTTACACTCCCTTTAACAAATTTATATACGGGTCTTGGTTGATTAGCATTGTGTTCGCCACTTACAAAAATAATATAAATAAAGACACAATCTATCATTTTCAGCCTTTCCCTGTTAGCTAAAGAGCAGAAATTCTTAAAAAATGAATCATACGCCTGGATTTGGATAGAGAATAAGAACAGATTAAAAGGGCAATTAATGGGAAGTGATTTTATTCATCTTCCCGGCGGATTTTACAGTAACCACCCGAACTTCTCAGCGTATTCGAGCATACCATGTGATCTGAGTGTTGCTCGTGGGTCAATACCTTTGCGCTGTGCCATGACTATATACATCTTTGCCATGTCAGAATGGGCTACCGGATCGTCCTTATTATTCCCCTGGACAATGTTTCTCATTTCGACCATAATATCAGCACTGTCCATTTTTCTGATTTCGTCTAATTCGTAGTTCAGTTTCTTAACCCCCTTTTTAACACACTACAGTGTTTGTATAGGTAATATGTCTGCATACTATATAGTCCCATTTGGGAAAAAAGCTTAATTTTTTTATTGATTCATTTTAGGGTGGGAAAGATTCTATGATGAATCTATAAAGTGCCTGTGACATTAAAATCATCAAGATCTGACATATTATACCACTCACCTTCCAGTGGAGATACATACCCGTAAACAAATCTCACAGGGACCTGATCAACTCCTCTTTTCTGTGCTTCTGAGTCATATAACTGATAGATCTCATCCATTTCCGACTTTTCGGGCTTTACATCACTAGATACCTCTATGTAGCCGCTCTGGTAGTTATACCCAACAAGGACACAGGTCGCATTATCAACCACCGGAAATGTGCCATCTGCTCGGCAGGCATCTTTTATTTCGTTAACATTGTTCCTGTAAAGCCTCTGTTCTTCGCTCAATGGATACGGGAGCTCTCCGTAAGTTGCATAAACTTCATTATTCGTCCCTAATTGATCGAGAACATAGACAGCATGATATCGGAGCAGCCCGTCACCATCATAATCCAGACCTCTGAGAGGCTTAATCATGCTTTCATTCCCAATCTCCCCGAGAGCAAGGATTGAAGCCATCCTAAGTTCTTTTTCTTCACCTTCGTCCATTGAAATGTTTAACAATACTTCTGCCGGGCTTTCTTCACCTATTTTACCGAGAACAGTAACTGCATTCTTGCGTTCTTCAACTGTCCTGTCCTCATCCCCGGCTAGCTGAATCAGTGCCTCCACTGTTCCTTCATCACCAGTTTCCACAAGTCTGTCCATTGCAGCATTTCTGACACTTTCATTTTCGCTGTCCAGATTGTTTATTGTGGGATCTGCGGAATTATCTTCGATGCAGCCGGATAGCGTGATCAGGACAAAACTTAGAATTAGTAGCGCGGAGTAGATTTTCATGTGGTGAATTAAACAGAGAACTATTTAATCTTTTTTAATAAACAAACTATATTCTTTATTTAAAACGAATTTCTTCAATTTTTATAAAAAGTAATTTGTATTCTACCTATGACATATGGAGAACTGAGCAAACAAATTGAGAAACAATATATATTATAAATATAATTGTTACTTATCAAAGATACTTATTTGTGAGCCGGTTCCAACTTAATAAATCTGAAAGATTCTCATGAATAAGATGAGGTGAATTTTATGGCACAAGACGGGGTTGACCTCAGTTCTTTTATGGCAAAAGTAGTTATAGTTCTAGTACTTGTTTTTGTAGCTATCTGGATACTTGCAAAGATTGCAGTTACCTTGGGAATAATATTGATAGTTGGTGCGTTTTTGGGTTTTGTCTTCAGCCTGATGCTTCAAAATGAAGATGCAATGATGTACTCAATAGGAGCAGGCTTTCTGGGTCTCGTTCTTTTGATTGGTGGCACGACTTGCTTATCATTTTTTGATAATAATCCAGTTGGACAGAACTACTCATGTGCTGTTAATAGTGTATTCACATGGGCTGACCGTACATTCAGTGAAAAAATAGACATTTGTTTAATGTCAAACTTGCCTTGTACTTTTTTAAAGTGAGTATAGCTACTACAAGATATCATTTCTCAAAAAAATCAGTAGAAAAGCGCTGAGGGGGAGATTCGAACTCCCGTAGCGCGTCAGCACTACCGGTTTTCAAGACCGGCGCCGTAGTCCGCTTGGCTACCTCAGCATATTGGATGGATTTACCTAAACAGCACGCTTGGATATAAGGTTTTTGACTCAAAAACGGTGTTGAGTAGTCGTAAAGGATGTGGGAACGAGGGGATTATTCCTCGCTCTGTTCTGCTTCTTCGGCTTCTGCTTCGGATTCTTCCTCAACAGGTGCTGCTGCGGCTGCTTCTTCCTCTGGTGGTACGTATGGGTGTCTTTCGATGTACTCCAGGTTCGGAATGCCGAGCCTCTCGATAAGTTCGTTTGCGATATTGACCTTGCTTACAAGCCATCTCTGGTTGAAGCTGAGCTCTATCGGGGTGTAGATCTGGATAAGATCTTCAGTGACTTCTGTCTCGATGTCCTCAATGCCTGTGTAGAGTGCGATAAGACCTTTTACCTTTTCCACATTGTCCTCGAGCTTCTTCTCGATGGTGTACTCGTACTCGACTTCCTTGCCTGCAAGGGCATGGTTGAAATCTACACGTACTCTGCGGCCGATCACCTGAATAATGACACCACGCTTGCCGTTAAGCTCTATACCCATCCCCGGGTATGGTTTCTGGTCCTTGAGCTGGTCCTTGAGCTTTGTAACTGAAAGGGTTTCAACAAGTGCAGGGTTGTGTGGTCCGAATGCCTTCTCAGCAGGGACTGTGATACTGCCGGAGTATCCTTCTTCCTTACCCTCGAAATCCTCATCAAGACCCTTGATGGTCTGGCCGGAGCCTACAACCACCACATCTCCGCCGTAAACGCCACGGGGAGTGTAGATGCCGTTTTCCTTCGCAACCTCTTCATCGGTTGTATCGAAGACCATGCCTTCATTGAACTTTCCAGTGTATTGTATCTTTATGAAATCGCCTTTCTCAATTGCCAAATCGATCAACTCTATTTGAATCTGTCACTATTTATGAGTAGAATTACCTGCACGCTATACTCATATGTCTTTAAGAACCTTTTGCCAGTAAAAGACGATCAGAAGTATACATTCGAAGCAATATCGAGAATGGAATCCCTGCATTCACCCTTGACAAGGATGAGCTGTGAGTCGGATTCCAGCATCTCCGTAAACTCAGGACAGAAATCCGAAAAGGGAACCTTATCGTCGGACCATATAATTCTCATATAGTGACTCAGATCCCCGAAGCCTTCCCTGTACTTGTAGTTCTCCCGGACCCTGCCAACATAGGCGATCCCTTCGCTTTCCACGGGAAGCACCACAGTATCATGAGGCCGCATGCCGCTCACAAAATGGTATATCTCCTGTGCCCAGCGGTCAAGTACGGTATGATCCAGAGTTGCAAGTTTTGCTGCCACCATTTCCTTAATGAACTCCATTTTCTCGAATTCATCGAACTTCTGCATGGTTGCAGAGAACTGTCTTATTTCCTCATCGAAATTTTTCAGTTTGCGGTTGAGGCTTCGCATCTTCCTCACAACCTCCGGACGCTGGTCCTCCTCGGAGTGATCAAGATTCTTGACAGCATCATCAAATTCTTTCCTGAACCTGCGGTCAAAATCCATGTATTTCTCCCCCAGGAAATGATACTGCTTGTGATTATGAGGCAGGTTCCTGAACTCCTCCAGATCCTCGGCAAAATAGTCCAGAAGCTGCAGATTCAGATCAAGGGAGATCACACCTTTCTCAAAGAAGAGCTTTTCACGACCCACGTTGCGCCCGGCACGTACTATCCATACGTTATTCCGATGTTCGTATACCATATAGAATCTCACCTGATGATGGGTGAATAATAGTTAGATATATCTAATAGAATGTGGTTTGTGATAAGCGTAATGCATGAGAGCCTGCCACAGGAAATTGAACATGTTCTAAAATGCGTGGCACCGTGCACAGAATAATTAACGATCACCATTGCACTTAAAAGTGCACATTTACTCAATATGATACCTGATAATTCCTATGATATAATAGTTGTCGGAGCAGGACCCGCCGGCTCCACGGCAGCAATGTACGCAGCCCAGAGAGGCATGTCCGTCCTGCTTATCGACAAGAAAAAAGACATTGGAACACCGCTCCAGTGCGGTGGTTTCCTACCCCATTATGAGACCCTCAGGGAGCTTGTGCCAAATGCCGAGCTGCCATACACTCTGGAAGAAATACCAGGATCCTGTATCCACACAAGCACATCTTATCAGCGTTTCATAGCACCCGACGGGATGTCAAAAGGTTTCCATGTCAACGCCGATGCCATCGACAGGAGACGTTTTGATAAACACCTTGCCAGACTTGCGGGAAAGGCCGGTGCACAGCTTCTTGTGGGAACAAACGTCCTCGAAGTGGATGGAACCGAGCTTTTAATGGACGGAGCATTCGGGGAGTTTGACGTAAAGGCAAAGATCATAATCGGAGCCGACGGACCCAATTCCATAGTCGCAAAAGCCAATAATATGCTAAGGGATGCCGATCCCATGGGCACAGGCACGGCCTTTGAGTACGAATTAAGCGGTGTGGATGTGGACAGGGAAGCCGTTGAGATGTATTTCGGAAAGGACTATGTTCCCGGAGGATACGCCTGGATCATTTCACAGGGCGGAGATACAGCAAACATAGGCGTAGGTATCCGTGAAGCCATGTTTGAGCAACACATGTGCGCCAGGGACTACCTCGAGAAATTCATGTACGAACACCCAATAGCCTCTGGAAAACTGGAAGGTGCATCCGTAGTTTCAGTTGTTGCAGGCCTTGTCCCGGTGGGAGGAGCACCAAAGGTTACAGCCACAAAGGATACTGTTATCGCAGGGGATGCGGCAGGACACATAATAGCCACCAACGGAGGAGGCATATCCACAGCAATGGTGGGCGGCAGGATAGCAGGAGAGACCGCTGCGGACCATCTTGAGGGGAAATGCAAGCTCACGGAATATGACAGGCGCTGGAGAGAGCAGATGGGACTTGAGATCAAGACTGCGGTCTATACCAGAAAGCTCATGGATAAGCTCATGCTCTCGGACAGGCTCATGAGTGCGGCTATCAGGATGATCTCACCCGAGCAAATGAAAGCAATACAATGCGGACAGTTACCTGATGCCGTGAAGAAAAGCCTGCTAAAACTTAACGTAGGTCTGAGCTGAATGTACGTATTTGTCTATGGCACACTCAAAAAAGGGTTTCCAAGCCATGAACTGCTTGAGAACTCAGAATTTATCTGCGAGACCAGAACTCAGGATGAATTTGCAATGGTAGACCTGAACCTGTTCCCGGGAGTAATAAAGGACAAAAAGATTTCCCCGATACAGGGAGA